>DATIET010000366.1:0-3626 GCA_035455615.1 Thermodesulfobacteriota bacterium | reverse complement strand
AACGTAGAAGAGGCGGTAATCCTCGGGGACAGGGTGCTCGTATTCACGAAGAACCCCGGGAGGATCAAGTCGGAGCACGATATAGAGATCGAGAGGCCGAGGAAGCCCGGAAACCCCGAGGTGTTCCTCAATACGAAGTGGATCACGGACGAGATAAGGGAAGACGGCGAGGATGCCGAAGCCGGAATCCGGGAGGCGGTGGGCTGATGAAACGTAAGATAATTTTATTAACCGCTTTCTACCTCCTTCTTTTTGCGATATGGGAAGGGGTTGCCGCGCTAAAGCTCTGGCCTTCGTACCTGTTCCCGTCTCCGCTCGGCGTCTTGAGCTCGCTCGTTGCGGGGTTTCAGGACAACAGCTTCACAATCGGCATTCTGGTCAGTATGAAGAGGGTGCTTATCGGCTACGGGCTATCCGTCGCGGGCGGGCTTTTGATAGGTCTCGCGATCGGCAGGGTGAAGGTGTTAGACGAAACCGTCGGCACCATAGTGCTCGGGTTCCAGGCTCTGCCCAGTATTTGCTGGCTCCCTATAGCGCTCCTCTGGTTCGGGCTGAGCGAAAGCGCGATAGTGCTCGTTGTAGTGCTCGGGTCGCTCTTCGCCGTGACTATAGGCGTCGATTCCGGGGTGAAGAACGTACCGCCCATATATCTCAGGGCCGCGAGGACGATGGGAGCGGGCGGATTCGGTCTCTACACCAAAGTCATCATCCCGGCCGCGATGCCTTCCATCATAAGCGGGCTCAAGCAGGGCTGGTCTTTCGCGTGGCGGGCGCTCATGGCGGGCGAGCTGTTATATGTGAGCATAGGGCTCGGCCATCTTCTCACGATGGGGAGGGAGCTCAACGACATAAGCCAGATCATAGCTGTAATGATAATCATAATAGTCATCGGCATAACGGTCGACAGGTTCGTCTTTACGAAGCTCGAAAACCGCGTAAGGGAAAGGTGGGGGCTGCTAAATGTTTGATCTATAGATGTGTGAATACCTGTGAAGACGGCAGGCTTTCTTTTTCAAAGGAATAACTCGATGCCAAACCTGGGCGCCTCCTCGATAACTTTCCGGATATGCTCCTCAGACGGCGGCGGGGGTAGTTTCGTATCGTCTTCTACGGGTTCACCGACGGCGTCGAAGAATTTCTCGAACCCGGAAGGGCTGACTATTACGAGCATCCTGCCGACGACGTCCGAGTCGGACCTGAACGAATGCCTAATGCCCCGGGGGAGGGATATAAAATCACCGGGCTTCGCGCGGAATTCCTCGCCGCCGAGAGAGATCGAGAACTCTCCCCGAAGCACATAGAAGGCCTCGTCCTCGTTCCTGTGCAGGTGGGGCGGCGGACCCGGGTCTTTCGGCGGCACGAGTGCCTCGAACAGGGAATATGCTCCTCCCGTGTCCTCCCCTGTGGCGAGGTATGTATATACCGAACCGACGACAGCGACTGATTTCTTTTTCATCATAGTATTCATATTCTTATCACCTCGTGGGAATTAAGGCTTGCGAATCTCAGAGAAACATCTCGATACCGTAGTTGGGCGCCTCCTGCACGAGTCTCATGAGCTCTTCGTGTGTGGGAGAGGGCGGCATTTTCGTATCGTCCTCGACGGTGATACCCGTCGCGTCATAGAATTTCTCGAAACCTGCGGGGCTCGAGATTACGAGCATTTTCCCGATGCAGTCGGATTCGTTTCTGAGCCAGTGCTTACGATTACGGGGCAGGAACACGAAGTCCCCCGGTTCCGCTTTAAATTCGTTCTCGTCGAGTGAAAACGTGAATTTACCCTCTAGGATGTAGAAGGCGACGTCTTCATTCCTGTGTATATGCGGCGGCGGGCCTATGTCCATGGGCGGAAGGTTCGCTTCGAATAAAGTGTATGCCCCGCCCGTGTCTTCGCCCTTCATGTAAAACTTATTAAGATGCCCCCCGAGAGAAAGGGATTTATACTTTTTCTGTAAATCCATGAATCAAATTCCTCCTTAGTCTGAATACATTATGCATGGATATTTAGTATTTCAAAGCTTCGGAACCTCGGGCTCTGTCGTAATTGCTCCCGGCCGGGTAACAGGCATGCCGGGGGACGATTGTGCCCGGCACGGGACTCGCGCGGGAGACGCACGGGTGAGACTCGATTGGTCGGAACGACGATTGATTTGGTCGGTCACCCGCCAAAGCCGGAATAGTTAGTCGTTTAGCCTTATGCGGCAGGGGAGAGATTTGTAATTGACAAGAATTTAAGTAGGCGATAACATTAGAGATAAATTTATCAGCCATTGCCTGACGGGCGCTGGATTTCACTCTGGAACGGCATGTTTCTCCTCAGATTACTCTTCAAAAAAGAGAGATTTATCATATCTCGCCGGAACAGCGGATTCGGGGACAATTTGATCACGGCCGCGAATGCCTGGCGTTATGCGAAAAAAACGAACCGGACCCTCGTCATCGTCTGGGCGCCTTCGAGGTACGTTGCCGATAAACGCGAGAACGCCTTCAGCCATTTTTTCAGCGTCCCTGAATCTATCGGCGGGGTCCCCGTCATAGTCGAGGAGAGGATCGACAGGGTATCGGCTTTCCTGATTGCATACTCTATCGTTTTACTACCGTTCCCGGACCCGCTCATATTTCTCTACGGCTTGTTGCTCAAGCTGGGACTGAATGTCAGAGAGCAATTAAGGAATAGGAGAGATAAGCGGCAGGTGTCTACGGACCGGATAATCAATAATTCGGAAGAGTCCGTGTGGAAAATATTCATTACCAACGGCGGCTACTTTTACAACGACGATAATATGAAGACATTCTTCGATGCCCTCCGGTTAAGACCCGAGCTCCTTAAGGAAGCGGATGAGTTCGCCGGGAGGTTTTTCAGGAATAAAAAAGTGATAGGCGTGCATATACGTTATTACGGCCGGAGTCTGCCTCGTTCGTTCCACACCGACGTGTGGCTCGACGAAACGGACGCCCTTGTCTCCTGTTATAATAAAATTAAAGAGGCTGCCGCCGGTATGGAAGAATCGGAATATGTGGTTTTCCTATGTACTGATTCCCGCATGGTCCACGACTTTCTGACTCAGTCTATTGGCAACTTAATTACGTATCAAAAGGAATTCGGCAGCGACGGCTCGAAAGAGCTGCACCAGGAGCTCCCGGTCGAAACCGCCGCGGCTTCCTTGATCGAGATGTTCCTGCTGGCGAAAAGCGACATCCTCGTGAGGTTCCCGGCGTGGTCGTGGTTCTCTCATTACGCGAGCTTATACGCAAATAAAATAATTACCTGACTCGTCAAACCGGGCAGGAAGCGTCGGCGCAAATGCCGTCACCCGGAAACGGTCAGGGGATTCGGCCCGTCGGGTATATTCGGTCGATTTAATTTTAGATGTGCAGATGTTGCAATTTGCTGTAATAATTAATACGGCTGCTTGGCTGCGTTTATAAGCGGTTTGCCTGCGGCCGATATCAGGGAGTGCCGGTTTTAACGATGAAAATGGCTCTTATAACAGGAATAACGGGGCAGGACGGGTCGTATCTTGCCGAATTCTTATTGTCGAAAGGGTATGAAGTCCATGGCCTGATAAGGAGGTCGAGCACGTTTAATACGGAGAGGATCGATCATATCTATGTCGATCCCCACG
>DATIET010000365.1:0-14665 GCA_035455615.1 Thermodesulfobacteriota bacterium | reverse complement strand
GGGAGGTAAAGGGTCGATACGGATCATAGAGGTTACCCATACGACTCCCGCGGAAAAAGTATTCGATCTTTCAATCGAGGACAGTAGCCCAAATGTTGCTGATGGATGGCAGGGCTATAGAGCAGAAAAACTGCCGAGCCTGTATCCGTAGGGAATTGGTAGCTTATTTACTCTTGTTTCGGTATGACTCACTGGGTTTCCCGAACCTCCTGCCGAGTTCGCGGTAAATGTCCTCCGGGGTTATACCGAAATAAGAAAGCGCGATGAGCGAGTGGAACCAGAGGTCGGCCATTTCATAGACTATTTCGTCCTTGTCGCCGTTCTTGACACCGATTATCGTTTCTCCCGCCTCCTCGCCGATTTTTTTCAGTATTTGATCGATCCCTTTTTCGAAGAGTCCGCTGACGTAGGAGCCTTCCCGGGGGTTTCTCTTCCTGTCCTCGATTACCCCGAACACCTCATCGAGCGTCCTGTCTCTGCTTTCAGAGCCGAACGAAGGCGAGCTCTTCTCGCTCCCGTCGGCTGCGGCGGCAAAGAAACAGCTTCTCCTGCCCGTGTGGCAGGCGACCCCCGTCTGCCTGACGAGGACGAGGACAGTGTCGCTGTCACAGTCGAAGAACATGTCCAGAACCTCCTGCACATTTCCGGACTCCTCACCCTTCTTCCATTGCTTCTTTCTCGACCTGCTCCAGAAATGCGTGCGTCCCGTCTCCATCGTCTTCCGGAGCGATTCCTTATTGGCGTAAGCGAACATGAGCACCTGGCCGTTTTCCGCATCCTGAACTATGACGGGCACGAGCCCGCTCTCATTGTATTTAATTTCGTCCAAATCCATTTTTTTGCCTCCGAACCGTTAATATTAACCAATTGCAGGCCGATTTCCGAGGGGTCCGGCTTTACATCCTTATTTTAATTACATATATTTATATGCTCAATCCGGTAATGTTTCCCATAGGGGGTGTTTTCAGATGGCGAGAGTAACGATAGAAGATTGCCTTGAGAAGGTCGTAAACAGGTTTGCGCTATCCGTAGCTGCGATGAAGCGGGCAAGGCTCCTGGTGAAGGGCGCCATGCCTCTCTCCGAAGAGACCGACAACAAGGAAGTAGTTACCGCGCTCAGGGAAATTGCCGAAGAGAAAGTAAGAGTCGTGTACCCTGTAGGACAGGACCAATACTAGAGCCGGGTGTCGTAAAAACCCTTCATAAAACCTGCATCCTAAGGAGAACCGTCCTGCTCGGTATTTTCAATCCGGGTCTCCCTAATCACTTGTTGCAGTTTCCAGATCGGTGATATATGTTTTCAAACGTTCTATCATACGGAGAGCTGGGTCCGGACGATGAGGATAGGAATAGATACCGGCGGCACATTCACGGATTTTGTCTTCTACGACGGCAGGAATCTTCTTACTCATAAAGTACCATCCACTCCGGATGACCCCTCGATTGCGATAATTTCCGGTCTGAGCCAAATACTGGGGGGACGTTCTCCCGATGCTGATATAGTTCACGGGACCACCGTCGCCACAAATGCCCTCCTCGAGCGGAAAGGGTCGCGCATAGCGCTCGTAACGACAGAGGGCTTTGTAGACGTGATAGAGATAGGGAGACAGAATAGAGGAGAGCTTTATAACATATTCTGGTCCTCGCCCCGGCCGCTCGTGGAAAAGGAACTCAGGGCAGGAATAGCGGAGCGCACCTCGTTTAGCGGCGAGATACTAAAAAAGATAAAGCGGAGCGATCTCGAAAGATTGCTCAATAAACTGAAAGGAATTAAACCCGAAGGCATAGCGGTTTCCTTTCTTCACTCATATAAAAATCCCGAAAATGAGAACAAGGCGGCGCAGTATCTGAGCGCACTCGGTGTCCCCATATCGGTGTCTTCCCGGCTCCTGCCCGAATTCAGGGAGTACGAGCGGACATCCACGATAGTCGCCAATGCCTATCTGCTGCCGAAAGTGAAATCCTATATGAGCGCACTTTCCGGGAGATTCTCCTCCCGCGGAGGAGCCGGTCACAGGATATCGGTCATGCAGTCGAGCGGAGGGGTCACCACCCCGGAACAGGCCGGGGACGAGCCGGTCAGGATCCTTCTTTCAGGGCCCGCAGGAGGGGTTGTAGGGGCTTTTAATGTATCCCGGCTGTCGGGCTGCGGGAAGGTGATCACGTACGATATGGGCGGCACTTCGACGGACGTCTCTCTTTGCGACGGCGGCTTGAGATTCAGCACCGAAACAAGCATAGACGGGATTCCGCTGAAAATACCCATGATAGATGTAACGACCATAGGGGCGGGCGGGGGGTCGATCGCATATATGGATTCCGGGGGCGCATTGAAGGTAGGGCCCCGAAGCGCGGGTGCCGATCCCGGTCCTGCGTGTTACGGTAAAGGTTTTGAACCCGCTGTAACCGATGCCAACCTGGCACTGGGCAGAATCAACCCTGACCGTTTTCTCGGCGGGCGGATGAAGATCAGCACCGAAAAATCAAGGGCCGCCCTGGGCGTCCTGGCGGAAAAGTTCAAACTCTCAATCCCGGAACTCTCGGAGGGAATAATAAGGGTGGCGAATGCCAATATGGAGAGGGCTCTAAGGGTGATCTCTGTAGGGAAGGGCTATGACCCGAGGGACTTCGCGCTCCTTTCCTTCGGAGGGGCAGGCGGGCTCCACGCTTGCGAGCTCGCGGGCGGTATGGAAATAAAGACCGTTATTTTCCCGAGAGACCCGGGCGTCCTTTCGGCGCTTGGGATGATTATGGCAGATACGTTTAAGGATTACGGCCTGACTGTATTTCTCTGCGGGAATGAGGCGGAGAGAACGATGATAGAAGAAGGCTTCCGGGGTCTCGAGGAAAGGGCAGCGGCTGATTTCGCCGGCTCCGGAATAAAATTCGAACGGTTCCTCGACGCGCGCTACAGGAGGCAGGCGCACGAGATCACGATTCCGTTCAGGAAGGATTTCGTCGGGGAATTCCACCGCGCCCATGAAAAAATGTACGGATACAAAAAGCCCGGGAGCGAAGTCGAGGTCGTTACGCTCAGGGTAAGGGCTATCGCACGGAGGAGGAGCCTCGAGCTCCCTCCGCTGGAAAAAAGCAAATCTGTTGTCACGTCTGTTAAACGAGATGTCGTATTCGGCGGAAAGGGGATGAGCGTAGCCGCGTTCGAAAGGGAAAGCTTCTATCCGGGGTTCAGATTCCGGGGGCCCGCGCTAGTGTTCGAGGATACGTCCACACTTTTTATCACGCCGGGTTACGGGTGCGAGGTGGACGGCTGGGGCAGCATAATCGCGAAGCGCTGACGGATTATGCTGGCGGGGCGAAATTCGGACGCCCGATAAATAAAGAGCGCCTGAAAAAACGGCAGAGCATTGATTTTTACCCCTGATGTGTAAGTATAGAGGTTCATTAAAATAATAGGAGCGGCTTTATAAACGTGAAAAATTCCAAGAACTTGATACTCGGGGGAGGAATTACGGGATTGGCGGCGGGCATGGTGTCGGGCCTTCCCGTTTACGAGTCTGAAACCGTCCCGGGTGGTATATGCTCGTCTTATTATCTCGCTCCCGGCAGCGGGGACCGTCAATTCAATTCTCCCGAGGGCGGAGAAGCATACCGGTTCGAGATCGGAGGAGGGCACTGGATATTCGGCGGCGACCCGGCTGTGCTCCATTTTATCAGCACTCTAGTCCCGGTGAAATCGTACAAGAGGAAGTCGTCGGTTTACTTCAGCAAGCAGGACCTCTATGTCCCTTACCCGATACAGAACCATCTGAGCTTCCTCGGGAAGGACATCGCGACGAAAGCGATAAGCGAGATAATAAACGCCCCCGAAGGCACGCCAAAGACCATGGCCGATTGGCTCGATATGAGCTTCGGAAAAACACTCCTCGAGCTCTTTTTCGCCCCTTTTCATGAGCTCTACACGGCTGGCTTGTGGACCAGGATCGCTCCCCAGGACTCCTACAAGTCGCCCGTCAACTTGTCGGTCGCCTTACAGGGCGCGATCGATAAAGCGCCGCCCCCGGTCGGGTACAACGTCACGTACGTTTATCCCAGGGAGGGGTTGAATACTCTCGCGCAGAGGATGGCGAAAAAGAGCGACGTCCGGTACGAAAAGCACGTAGCGAGAATAAACGTCAGGAAGAAAGAGGTCTTGTTTTCGGACGGCTCGGGCGCGAAGTACGAGAATCTGGTCTCTACGCTCCCGCTCAACAAGGCCCTTCAGATGTCGGGCTTAAAGGTAGACGAAAAGCCCGCGAGCTATACATCGGTCCTCGTGCTCAATATAGGTGCGACGCGCGGGAAGAAGTGCCCCGGAGACCACTGGCTCTACATACCGGACAGCGAATCCCGGTTCCATAGGGTCGGGTTTTACAGCAACGTGGACGTCTCGTTCATGCCGAAATCCTCCCGGAAGGAAAACGAGCGCGTGAGCATATACGTGGAAAAGGCTTATCAGAACGGCAAGAAGCCTGCGGATAAGGAAATACGGTGTTATTCGGACTCCGTCGTAAAGGAGCTCAGGTCGTGGGGGTTCATCTCGAAAGCGGAAACCGTCGACCCGACCTGGATAGACGTCGCATATACGTGGTCGATGCCGGGGTCGAAATGGAGGGAGCGGGCCATAAGCGAGCTCGGGAAGCACGGGGTTTACCAGATAGGCCGTTACGGGCGCTGGGTTTTCCAGGGAATAGCCGAGTCGATAAAAGACGGTTTCTTTATCGGCGGGGCATTTGGTAATAAGCGGTGATTACAGTTCTTATCTCTGAAATTATCTGTTTTATTGAAGGGCGATGATTAGAAGAATCAAACTCGGGCTAAAGTCGGTAGTTAGTCGGATATTCGGCGCTCCAGACTCCAGGACCGCTCCCTCCCCAAC
Organism: Thermodesulfobacteriota bacterium; assembly: GCA_035455615.1. Classification (GTDB taxonomy): domain Bacteria; phylum Desulfobacterota_D; class UBA1144; order Nemesobacterales; family UBA2774; genus 2-12-FULL-53-21. Next base: position 9,789 of record DATIET010000365.1, on the reverse strand, counting down.
GAATTCCACACTAACACTCATAGCCGGGAGAAACCTGCCTGTTTATATCGACAAAAACCTTCACCCTTGTTTCAAACAGAACCGTGCGACTATTCCTTACCCTGTATTTGTTCTTACTGTACCCAAGTCGGGGACTTATCTAATTGCCAAGGTCCTCGATAATCTCGGAGTGGTTGATTGCGGCGTTCATATTGCGACCGACCTTGTTCAGGATAACCGGTTCGCCGACGAGAAAGTGCTCAAACGTGAGGCCTGGAAATATCACGTACCTATTCCGTTTAATATATCGACGAAGCTTATAAAGAACGGGCAGTTCGCCTTCGGCCACATACCATATTACCTGGAAGGCGAGCAGATACTTCACGGATTCAAGAAGATATTTACGTTCAGGGAGCTTCGCGACATTATTATCTCTTTGGTTAGATACTACGATTCCCGCCAACATACTTACGCCAAACCCGAGCGAATAAGGCTCTACAATAAATTTAAAGAAACGCCTATGGGGAACCCGAAATTTGAAGCGTGGTACGCGATGTGGGGAAAAGAATTCGCCGATCTGATTAGAAACATGTTCCCCTGGAAGGACCGCGGCGACGTATACCGTGTAAAGTTCGAGACACTGATGGGCGATGACGGAAAAGATGCGCAGTTCTCGATGCTTAGGGGACTGGGCGTATTCCTCGGGCTCAGCGTCACGGACGAGGATATAGATAAGGCTTTGAACGATTCAATAGGCGCTGAGACCTTGACCTATTCCGGAAAACGCAGTTCGTATAACGATTGGTGGAACGAGGAGCTCGAGGATTTATTCACTCGTTACGGTTTTAAAGAGCTCAACAGGGTTTACGGATATGAATAACGGGTAGAGCGGTTTTAACGCTATCCGCAAGTTGTATATATAGGATATTTAAACAAGCCAACCCGAAAGATCGCGGTCTATCAAACCCTCCAGCTTCAATATATCGTCCCTGTATAGTTCGATCAGAAGCTTTCTCGTTTTAGGTTTCATGATGAGCGTATTCCTGCGGATGAAGTAGTTGACAAGGGCTTCCGTATAGCTTTTGCCGATCGTGTTCAGCAAAATGGGGCGGAGTACTTTTTTGACCGGATGTTCGTATTTAACGAGGAACTCTTCAAAAGACTCACTGCGCACAGTAGGGCCGACGTTATACTTCACGTCCGTATTCGGAGTAAAGCCCTCGTCTACATTGAGGAATCTATATATATCTTTCATAACTGCCATGGAGTCCGCAATGAAATCGTCGTATAGACATATCATTACGTACTCCCTGCCGAACGAGTCGATATAGTGCTTGACCTGCTCATAATAAAATCCCAAATCTTTGTAAAACCAAATGAATTCATAGTTTTCTCTCATTCTTTTATCTTCTGACCCGAGGGCTTTTTCGAACGAGAGGTCCTCTCTTTCGTCCATTATCATATGACGGTATGCCGAGTATGCCCTGTCGGCCGGGTCTCTAAGCATTATCAATATTTTTGCCTGCGGGCATATAGTTTGAATGAGAGGAATTACCGTATCATGGAAATAAAGATAGTCTGCGGAAGATTCTCCAATAACTTTCTCGTCCCCAGCGTCCTTGAACAGGTTCAGATACTCCTCCCGGGACTTGATTACACCGTCATCGACTTTTTTGTCTCCGGGCCCGTTATGCGGGAACTTGTTGGCCGATATCGAGAGATACTTGGGCTCTTTCAGAAAGCTCATAAACACTTCGGGGTGCTGGTAAAGATAGACATGCACGGCCGTAGTACCTGCTTTCGCAGCCCCAACCAGGAAAAAATTCGGAAGTTTCAATTGAGTTGCCACCGGTGATTCGCGTCTCTTAAATGCTATTCGAGCGATTATTGATTAAGTACGGCGTAAATAGGGTATCGCGGTCCTGTTGCCTACGAACCACCCTTTGAATTCGTTTTCGAATTTCAGCTCCGGGCCTTCGTCGGATTTTTTTCTCACGATCGTCATGCCGGGACACCTCGAGCCGGCCAGGTGACTTTTCCTCGGTGTATTCAGCGTGATGACCTCGAAGCGAGGATTATCATACAACTGCTTTACGGCGGCCCCCACACCGTCGAACATTATACTATCATGCATTAATATATGGCCGCTCACATTCAGCATTTTTTCGAAGTTCATCAATTCCCACATGACAGTGTCGTAACTGTGGTCGGAATCCAGCACCAGCAGGTCGAATTTCTTGTCCTTCAGGAGGTCGAGGGATTCCTGAGAGAGCCTTGGGATCCAGGTGATCAAGCTTTCGAGTTCGGTATTCTCCCATAGATGGTTGGCCCGCAGGGGATCGATACAATATATATGACCCTCGTTGTTCAGGAACCTAAGTGCATTTGCCATGTTGCAGGTCGAGTATCCTATGTAAACACCAGTCTCTAATATAGTCTTCGGCTGAGTCAGGAGGACGAATGCATAAAAGAACCTCCCGACTTCAAGCTCGACGCTCGCGTAGTCTAGCTGATTGTCAACAACCGCCGGGTTATACCAGCCGCCCGTGTCCCATCTATAAAGGGATTCATAGTTCAATAAAGATAATGGCATATTCCCGTATTTACCGTCCTGCATTTGCTTATTGAGAGTCGATGAAATTAAACTCATGACAGCCAGTTTCTTCTCATCATCCATGAATTTGAGGGCGAAATTTATGCAATGCTTTGCTAATGTGTTTATCACGTTCATTGGTCTGCGGGCTCCTTGTCGCATAGTATAACTTTCGCTTCGGCTGGTACGCAATCCTCTTGGAATAAAAGGAATAAAAGGAAGAAAAGTAGGCGGGCGATTACGATCTGAGCTCATGTTCTCGATCTTTCGACTATATTATTTAAAATGACCGGATTTTAGACTGAAGTTCGGATTGATGTCTAAATTTTGGAATAAGAGTCTTTAACGCTTTTACCCGATTTATAGACTTGATACAATTTCCTCCACGTCCCGCCTTGCCTGTAATAAGCATATGCTTTTCTCAGGAATTCGGTCAGTTTATTACTACTGATTTCGCTTGCACCATCGAATAATTTTTTGCAAACTGCAAGGCCGAATCCATCAGGCGTATCGATTTCTAATATATCGTAGTGCCTCCATATCCCTCTTTTCAGAGTGTCAATCAAGACCCTTGGACCCCACCACCCGCATCTCGCGGGATAAATATCGTGAAAAATTATCAGGCCGTTTTTTCTTACCTTGGCGTGGTAAAGATTGTAATCACGCAATACTCCATTATATGTGTGATCTCCATCGATGAAGAGAATATCTATCAAATCTATTTTAGAGAGCAGATCTTTAGCCAGTTCATGAGAAGACCCTTTCATAAAGACGATTCTGTGTCCGAGCCCCGCTTTTTTTGAGTTTTCTCCTGCCAACTGTAATGGATTATCAATATCTTGTTTTAAGAACAGGGGGTTTTTAGGGTGTGGCTGAAACAGGTCGATCCCGTATACGATACCTTCTTTCTGGTTGTTATCTTCCATAGCCTGGGCGAAGCAAATGCTTGAATACCCGATAAAGGAGCCGATTTCCACTATAATTGTAGGTCCCAAATTTCTGGTGAGCGAGTATAATATTTCTCCGACTCCAGGGTGCACGGAGACTGGGTGGGTGAATCCGCTATTGGATAACTCGTTTAACACATCATTTACTTTGGTGTACGTCTGCATGCTCTATTAATGTATATCTTTCTTGTAATGATTTACAAAAAATCGGTTATGTTCGGAATTATGAACTGAGAAGGTATCGAAAACTCTATTTCTCGTATCTAAAGCTGCTTATATATATAATAGGCAATAGGAAGATGCTCATCAACTCACCCAATATCATGGACAGAATCAGCTTCCAGACGTTATGAAAATTGCTGTCTCTTTCTTTAAAGTTCCTGGTGTTGGGCTGAAAGCTGTAGCTCTTCACGGCTGCATACGAAAACGGGGAAGCGTTTTTAAAGCTCACGGCGATATCGAATTTCTTGAACAGCATTTTCACGAAAATGGGGAATAAGTAGAGGATGCTATACGGTTTTGTCGTGTTGATTTTTATCAGGTTCTGGAAACCATTATCGAAAAAGTCTTTCCTGTCATCTGAAATTAAAAGTGTAAAACTGGCATCAGGGTAAGTGCTCGATAAGAAATTGTAGGCATTATTGATTTCGTCCTTATCCCCATCGTTCAATATCAGGATATTCTTGACACATCCGGGGAAATCCGTTGACTCATTCAGCGCTTCGTTAGGTTTGCCGTTATTAATTTTTTTACCCCATCTGCCGACGACAAAATCCAGGATACCCTCGAAACCGAGCTTCATCGTATCTTCCCTTCCGTTGAGACCAAGAAAGATGAGGGAAGTGCATTTGTGTCTGAGGTATCTGTAGAAGATCGATACCCTGTTTCTCAGGCCCATGTGTTTTGTATAGGTTAATAGGGAATTCCTGTTCCCGTAATAGTAATCCGCCAATATGCCTCTCTTCTCGGTAAACGCGGGGTGGTACACTACCGAGCTCAGGACGGAAACTACCTTGAACCCGTTTTCCTTGAACTGCAGCCCCCAGTCCATATCATCCCAGAAGAAAAAGTACCTTTCGTCCATTAGTCCGACTCTTTCAAGCGCGCTCGTTCGGGCCAGGGCCGAACATATGGCTACATAATCGACCTCCATGATCCCGGACGCTATATTTAAGTTCCTGGTATTCCTGTAGAGCGGCTGAACGCCAATCGAATCCCGATTGAGGAAAGCCCCGGCTTCAACAGTGATGTCCCTTCTGTCGGAGTCGATTATCCTTGAACCGGCAATCCCGATTGCCTCGTCTTCTTCCATTGCATCCACTAATTCGCTAAGTGTATTGGGCTCTACTTCCGCGTCGTTATCCAGGAGCCAGACGTATTTATAATTACGATTTGCGAGCGCATGTTTCATGCCGGAATTGAATCCACCCGTGCCGCCCAGGTTGTCAGTGTTCATTACGATCTCTATACAGGGGAACTGCTCCCTTATGGCTTCCGCCGATCCGTCCGTCGAAGCGTTATCGACGACCACGGTATCGTGATTGTCGTAATCTATGCCCTCAATCGACCTCAACAGTTTCAGGGTGTCGTCCCTTTTGTTCCAATTGACGACTATTATGGCAACTTTAGGGTCGATGCGGACTCGCTCGTCCTTCACCTCGTTCATCTTTAACGCCAGCATATTAATACTAATTATACACCCTTTATTTAAAAAAATTATCTATACCTGTTATATTGATATTGTGTGGAACGAGAGGGAGTTACCCGCAACATATAATACAATCACTGTTTTAGATCTGGCGGACTTTTCGTGTCCCAGGAATTCAAATTAACATTCATATAACTGCCTTCTCGGAGTGATTTATGTGTGAACTGTTGTCAGTTATCCTTGACCATAGGTGTGTGAGCTTCTCCACTTGTGTCTCGATATTAAACTCCCTTAATATTTTCTCTCTTCCCCTTTTCCCCATCTCCTGTCTTAATGAAGGGTTATCGATTAGCTTCATTATAGCTTGAGCCAGTGCTGATTCATTTCTCTCAGGAACCAAAATCCCCTCTTTCCCGTCCTCAATCAATTCCGGTATGCTCCCTACTGTGGTCGATACAACGGGAACCTCCATAGCCATGGCTTCCTGGAGTGTTAGTGGACATACATCCATGTCACCGTCTTTTGCCACAACACAAGGTAATACAGCTATATCGGAGCTAGATAATTCGTATATCGCTCTTTCATTCGGCTGAGCGCCTAAAAAATTTACGCTCTTAGTTAAGCCCAGCTCACGAGTAAGTTTTATCAAGCTGCTTTCCAATTCCCCTGTCCCCACTATATTTAAAAACGCTTCCGGCTTGCTTTTATTTATAATGTTCATTGCTTTTATTAAATATTCGAATCCCTTCTTCTCTATCATCCTGCCGATTGCGAGGATCTTGATTTTGTTCTCCTCGTTATAAGATCGCTTTCGATTGTCAAACTTCTCTAGGTCGATGGTGGCCCTGACTATTTCTACTTTGTCCGGGGTGCAATCAGTTTCCTTTATTATATAATATTTGTTGAAAACCGAAGGAGTTATAATCTTCTCTGCATTGTCGGATAGCATTTTAAGCCGATCCTTTGAATACGATTTCTGGCTGAATATTTCAAAGGCATGAGCTGTAAATGTGAATGGCTTGTTCAATACTCTGCTCATTTGCATGCCCGTTACTGCCGATCGATGTGCGAAATGAGAATGTATTAAATCGATATTTCGATAGAACGGTATGTAATAGGACAGCCTAACAATATGCTTCAATGTAGCTCTGGTATGATGATTTTTCAATGTCTTGAATATGCAATCATAAAAGACCGGTGAGATTATGTATCTAAATTTGAGCTCTGACGGTGGTGGGAGGCGGAAATACTTTGTTTTATCAAAAAGGTTGTAGTTTAGAACATCTTCATTAATCATATTTTCGTGCGGATTGCGATGTGCAAGAATTTCGACATTAATGCCTCTTCTTATCAACTCTGCAATCTCGTTCAGAATGAATGTTTCAGATAGTTTTGGGAAGTCATCCAAAACATATAATAAGTTCATATCTGAGTTTCCAGGCATTTATGCCGCGGGCTTGGTGGATTGTTCATACGGTCTTTATTTTTTGATAAATATTTTCAAATAGTTTAACTCCTTTTACATATACTTTATATACCAGCTTGCTTTCTATCTTGTTGAGGCGTTCTTGTAAATAAGTTATCTGTTCATCTTTCCGGTTTAATTCTTGATTCTTTTGGCCTATCTCTTTACTCTTTTCGTTCATTTCGTTCGTTTTGACCCTTATTTCGGCATCCAACTTGCTCAGCAGAATACCAAGATTTCTGATCCTTTCTCTTATTATGCTTAGTTGATTTTCGGACATATCGGATATAAGTACTTTGTTCTTAAGAAGATTTTCAAAAAGTTTTTCCAGATTATTGATTTCGTTTTTACGGTCATAATTTGCCTGAACGTGAGCTCTGCCGGCTTTGCCCATTTTTATCTTGAGTTCGGGATCCCTGATGAGCTGCTTCAGCCGCTCGGCCATAGCGTGAGTATCCCTCTCCGGGAGAAGAAAGCCTGTCTCGCCGTCAATGACGATTTCCGGTATCCCGTTGTGAATTGTAGAGACTATAGGAAGTCCTGTGGCTTCCGCTTCCAGGATCGAAACGGGTGAGCCTTCCCTATCTCCGTTTCCAGCGGTTAACGAGGGGAGGAAGAATATATCAGCTTCTGCCATCTCTTTTAAGACCGCCGACTGAGGCTGCGCCCCTAATAAAATGACATTGTCGTTAAGGTCCAACTTATTTATAAGCCGGTCGACTTCGTCTTTAAGCAGCCCGTTGCCTATCATTCTTAGTTCGATATTGGGAATTTCTCCCAAGACCTTATTGAAAGCTTCTATAGCATAAGTTGGTCCCCTTTTTTCTATTAATCTCCCGATAAAGAGAATCTTCACTTTGCCGTCAGGTTTTTTTTCATTAAAACTAAATCTCGATATATCAATTCCGTACTTTATTATCTCGATATTAGCTCCGTATTTCTCTCCCAGGAGTTTCGATAAATAATCTTTATTATAATCTGTTGTGGTAATTACTTTTGTGGCGTCGTCAAATTTTTCTCTTAGGTCCTCTATGTTGGGATTGATATATATGTCGTATGCATGCGTGGTAATAACGAAAGGTGTACCCAAAGCTATCGAAAACTTTGAAGCCCAGTCCGCTGGGTTTGCTGCGAAATGCGCGTGTATTATGTCCGTGAGGACTAGAGAAGATATGAGTTTCTCCTCAGGTTCAAAACCAAGTCTGGACGGGCTTTTATTAATGTAATGTGTTTTTTCTAATAGCTTATATTTGTCTATATCCTCGTGGACGAATTCTTCGGTTGGCTTATTAATGGATGCGATCTCGACATCATGTCCCCTATCTATCAACTCCGTGATCTGCCCTAGAACAAATGTCTCGGATAGTTTAGGGAATGTGCTCACAATGTATGTGATTTTCAATACACTTCATTCCATACTTGTTTTAAGCACAATCTGATAACCGAGAGAATATTCGGTTCGTCCCGCTCTCGCGTACGGTATCATCCGCTATTGATGGGCCAGGCTCTTGAGATAAACGAAAGGCATAAGGATTATGGCGAGCAATTCCCCGCCAAGAAACGACACAAATAATTTCCAAGAGGCATATATGTCTTCTTTGCTCTTAATGAAGTAATCACGTTTATGATCGTAAAGATAGTATTTTTTAACTGCATAGGAAAAAGGGAGCATGGATCGGCTGGGACTTATGCAGAGATCGTAGTTGGATTCCAGTATTTCCTTCAGAATTGAAATTGTTTGAAGCGTCGATTGCTTATATCCCTCGAATATTATAAAACGGTCTATTTCGAGGCCCTTAAAAAGCTCTAATCTATCGGATTGAATGAGAAGTGAGATGTGACAACCGGAGCTCGTTTCTTTCAGTCCTTCTACCATCCTTTTGATTAATGAATAGCTTCCGTTAGGCAAGATGAGTATCTTTGATTTATTGCTTATATTTAAGCCCTCGAATAGTATAATCTTTGATGCTGGGTCGGGGAGAGTATCATCCATTTTTACTGCTATGCCTGTTTTATAGAATTTACCCCTTACAAAATCTAAGGGTCCGAATAACAGCAGCTTAGCAGTCGAGTGTAAACCGCTTAAAAGGGAGTATACGATGCCTTTCCCCGTCCCGCGCAGCATGTTAAGTAAATATATAAACCGTTTGACGCCGTTCTGATGTTTCGTGATCGTGAGGAGCCCGTTCCTTACGTCGTAATATGACAGGAGCGGGTTGATGGGTTTGTCTTCCAGTCCGTGATAAGCCTTGGACTTGGGGGAGGCCATCACTTTATAACCAGCTTCCTTCGCCCTGAGCGAGAGGTCTATGTCGTCCCAGTGTATGAAGTACCTCTCGTCCATTACGCCGATTTTGTAAAGTGCCTCGTTCCTGACGAGTGATGAGCATGCAGCGACATAATCCACTTCCGTTGTGTCGATCTCTTTGATCGCGCTGAGCCTGTTATTTCTGTAATTGGGTTTCCACGTCCCTATGGACCACGATACATATGCGCCCAGCTCGACAATCATGTCCATGTCGGGCTCCATTATAATGGACCCCGTTATGCCAACTTTATCGTCTTCCTCCATTACCTTGACGAGCTCGATTAGCGTCTCCCTCTCGACTACGGCGTCGTTATCCAGGAGCCACGTATATTTATAGCCGCCTTTCTTGAGCACGTACCTGAGCCCGGTGTTAAACCCCCCTGTCCCGCCCAAGTTCTCGGGATTCACTATCAGATTTACATGGGGGAACTGCTCCCTTATCGCCTGGCACGTGTCGTCGGTGGATGCGTTATCGACAACTATAATATCGAGGTTGTCGTAATTTATATTCCGGAGCGACGTCAGGAGCTCCATGACGTAGCTTTTTTTATTCCATGTCACTATAACTATTGCAACTTTCGGATTTTCACTCATTTGATCACTATTTGCACAGCATCGGCTTGACTTCTATTATAGCCTAAAATCCGCTGTTTACGAACTAATTATCTCGCCGCCTTTTATAAACAATATCCTGTCTGTCAGCTCTTCCATCTTTTTCTTGTTGTGAGAGACGATCAATACGGTTTTGTTGTTTTTCTTGAGATCTCTGATCTTGTCCATACATTTCACCTGGAACGATTCGTCCCCGACGGCCAGGATTTCGTCTATCAATATGATTTCCGCGCTGCT
>DATIET010000364.1:0-4079 GCA_035455615.1 Thermodesulfobacteriota bacterium | reverse complement strand
CCGAAAACCCCGGAAGTGGTAGACGGCTCCGTAACGATAAATCCGGGGGACATAAAATCGAGGGTGGTGGAGATAAAGACGAAAGAATCGGACAGGCCCGAGCTGACCGAAGCCGAAAGGGTGGTTTCGGGCGGGAGAGGGCTCGGGAGCGAGGAGAATTTCAAATATATCTATCAACTCGCAGATATGCTAGGAGCTGCCGCAGGCGCTACGCGCGCAGCCGTTGACGCAGGCTATTGTCCGTACGATATGCAGGTCGGCCAGACGGGCAAGGCCGTATCCCCTAACCTCTACATAGCGATCGCGATCTCGGGCTCGGTACAACACTTCGCCGGGATGGGCTCCTCGAAGGTGATAGTCGCGATAAATAAAGACCCCGAGGCCCCGATTTTCCAGAAGTGCGATTACGGCATAGTGGGCGACCTGTTCGACGTGCTTCCGCCCTTCACGGAGAAGGTAAAGGCGCTCGTGTCCCAAAGCTAAATACCAAATTCGGGGGCGGTTACGGTGCCGTCCCCGTTATATCAACCATTTCTATATTCTCTATCTTCTCCCCGAGGAACCTTCCGGCAACGGAAACGAACGTATCGGACACGTCCGTAAGGTAGTATTCCCTCGACGGGGCTTCGCCGCCATTATTGAGCAGGTTTTTCTCTCCGAGCACCCTTTCTATTTCTTTTGCCGTCTCTTCGGCTGAATCGACGAGCGTTATACCTCCGCCCATTACCTTCTGTATTGTGGGCTTCAGGAGGGGGTAATGGGTGCATCCGAGGACGAGCACGTCTATATCGTATTCCTTAAACGGGGCGAGGTACTCTTTCGCGATTAGCTCGGATATCTCTCCTTCCGTCCACCCCTCGTCGGCCAGGGGGACGAAAAGGGGGCATGCCCTCGAGTAAACCTCTATGTCGGGGGATACGGCTTCGAGCGCCCTCTTATAGGCGCTGCTTTTAATCGTCGACGGCGTGCCTATGACTCCCACCCTCATAGATTTGGTGACCTCTGCGGCTTTTTTTGCACCCGGCCCTATCACGCCTATTACGGGTATCTCCAGTTCGCTGCTCAGGCTGGGGAGTGATACTGCGGAGGAGGTGTTGCACGCGACGACGAGCATTTTAATCCCCTTCGATAAAAGGAACCGGGCATTGTGGCGGGAGTACGCAATTACGGTCCGGCCCGATTTCGTCCCGTAAGGGACCCTCGCCGTGTCGCCGAGGTAGATAATATTCTCCCCAGGAAGCCTTCTGATTATCTCCCTTACGACTGTAAGCCCCCCTATGCCCGAATCGAATACGCCGATTGGCGCTCTCTTCATATCTTTCGTCATTTGCAACCTTTCCCGGACAGGATGTACGGCACCGGTTCAGAAGAATACTTCTATAGCCTTTTCAACGGAATCGACGCCGATAAGGGCAATAGAATTATCCCCGGACTTCAATCTGTCAAGGTTGATCCTGGGGAGTACGCATCTGGTAAAGCCGAGCTTCATCGCTTCGTTGAGCCTCAGGTCCGCCTGCGACACCCCCCTTATTTCCCCCGCAAGCCCGACCTCCCCGAATACGATAGTAGCGGGCTCGACCGGTCTATTGAGGAAGCTCGATACGAGAGCGATGGAGATCGCGAGGTCTATTGCCGGCTCTTCTATCTTAACCCCTCCTGCGACGTTCATGAATACGTCCTGGCCCAGTATCTGGAGCCCCGCCCTCTTCTCTAGGACTGCGAGAAGGAGCGAGACCCTGTTGTTGTCGAGCCCTATCGTCGTCCTCCTCGGCACGCCGAAGCCGCACGGGGAGACGAGGGCCTGTATCTCGACCAAAATAGGCCTCGTACCTTCTATGCTCGGGGTCACGACCGATCCCGATGCGTTCACAGGGCGCTCTGAAAGGAAAATCTCGGACGGGTTCTTTACCTCTCTCAGCCCGCTGTCGAGCATCTCGAAGACCCCGATTTCATTGGTCGAGCCGAACCTGTTCTTGACCGCCCTAAGTATCCTGTAGGGATGGTCTTTCCCCCCTTCGAAATAGAGAACCGTATCGACCAGGTGCTCCAATACCCTGGGTCCCGCTATGGTTCCCTCCTTTGTCACGTGTCCTATCAGGAATATGGCCGTACCCCTCGTCTTTGCGTACTGCATGAGCTTGGCGGTGCACTCCCTTATCTGTCCGACGCTCCCCGGGGCTGACCCGAAATCCTCCGTGTACATAGTCTGGATCGAATCGATCACAGCAATCTCGGGGCCGAGCTTCTCTATCTCGTCCAGAATCGTCTCGACCGATGTCTCGGTTAGCACGAACACGCTCTCAGACGAAACGCCCGTCCTCGCGGCCCTCATCTTTACCTGCGTGGGCGATTCCTCGCCCGTCACATAAAGGTAGCTCGATCCGGACGGGCCGCGTTTCGTCTTCTCCCTCCCTATGTCGTTTAACATCTGGAGCGCGAGTGTGGACTTTCCTATTCCGGGGTCCCCTCCCACGAGCACGACAGAGCCCGGGACGAACCCGCCGCCGAGAACCCTGTCGAGCTCCTTATTCCCCGTGGGTATTCTTTCCTCACTCCCGCTGCCGATATCCGTTATTGCGACGGGCTCTGAAGCACTTGACCTTTTCGCGGTCTTTTTCTGCCTTTCCACCTTTTCCTCGACGTAAGAGTTCCAGCTCCCGCATTCGGGACACTTGCCGAGCCATCTGGGGGAGTGGTTCCCGCAATTCTGACAGACGAACCGGGAGAGGCTTTTTGTTTTCTTCATAGATATTTCCGGGGAAACATTAGCCTGGAAATTATACAATATAAAAATTATTAAACGGAATCGAGATTGTTGTATAATTAGGCTATCATGAATGTTTCAAAAGAGGAGGAATGCTATGTCTGACCATGATGGTTTTTCGAGACGGAAGTTTATACAAATAACCGGAGCGGGTGTACTGGGGATGGAGTTCCTTAAGCCGGGAAGGAATTTATTTGTTACGCCTGAAGCCAGGGCGGCCGACGTTACATCGCCCATGACGAGCGATCAAGCGCTCAAGGCGCTAATGGACGGGAATAAACGATTCATAAACTCTATGAATGAGAGCTGCATGCAAAGTACGCTCGAGCACCGGATGAAGGTTGCGGAGGGGCAAAACCCGTTCGCCGTTATTCTCGCGTGCGCAGACTCCCGTGTTCCCCCCGAGATTGTATTCGACCAGTGGATAGGGGACCTCTTCGTTGTCAGGGTCGCGGGGAATATAGTCACTCCTCAAAACTACGGCATCCTCGGGAGCATAGAGTACGGCATCAAAGTCCTCGGGGTAAATCTTATAATGGTACTCGGGCACAGCAGGTGCGGGGCCGTGGAAGGGGCCATCAAGGCACTTAAAGCCGGGACTGCCTTCCCGGGCTCGATAGGGACCATAGTCCAGGCTATCAAACCCTCTGTCGAAAGGGCGAAAGGTGAGCCGGGCGACCTGCTCCAGAATGCCATCCTCGACAATGTCAGGCTCGGCGTCAGCAGGATAAGCGGCAGCGATCCGGTTATCGCACCCATGGTCAAAGAAGGGAAGGTCAAGGTCGTAGGCGGAAACTACGATCTGGTTTCGGGCGAAGTTTCATTAGTGGTGTAGTCTCTTTAGTTTTCCGTCCGGGTCGCAGCCCTTGAAAAATTCCTCCCGATGAATATTTTTCATACGGTAGAATAGCCGTTTGGCATTTTTAGTGCCGAAACATGCACCCGGAGGTTTCTATCTAAAATGGCAGAGAAGTCTTTGAAAAAACACGAATTCCAGGCTGAGGTAAAACAGGTCCTGGATATCGTTATACACTCCCTTTATACGGACAAAGAGGTATTTATACGGGAGCTCGTTTCGAATGCCTCGGACGCCCTTGAAAAACTCAGGTACATCCAGCTCACCGGAAAGGATATATATGATGAGAATCTTCCTTTGGAGATAAATATCCGGACGGATGACAAAGAGAACACCATTACTATCGAGGACCACGGCGTTGGCATGACGGAGGACGAGCTCGTCGAGAACCTCGGCACGATCGCGCACTCGGGCTCAAAAGCCTTTCTCAAAGCGGTCGCGGAATCGGGTGGGGTAAGC
>DATIET010000363.1:0-9943 GCA_035455615.1 Thermodesulfobacteriota bacterium | reverse complement strand
CTATTTTTATTGCCCTGTCCCCTATTTTTATCCACAATCCTTCCACGATTTTTCAATTTTTCTTTGTTTTTCGGCAAGTTGAGAAATCACTGCATCAAATCCCAATTGCCGGGTCAGAATTTATACCCATCCGAGCCCCGTAAGCAGCCGTTTTTTTATAGTTTTATAGAGCCCGTCATCGAGCGGAAATTCCGTATTCCCCAGCCTCGAAATGAGCACTGACCCCGAAAGCGAATTAGTCAGAAATGCGAATCGAGAGCCCGTCATGGATTCGGGATAATACCCGCCCTCCTCTACCCCGAGGCCGAGGGTATTCGCAGAATCTATCAGAATTTCTCTGATAATGCCCGGCAGTATGCCGCAGTTAACGGACGGAGTGTAAAGGGTATCTTTCTCGACCCAGAAGATGTTGCTTGCAGTGCCTTCGGCAATCTCCCCCCTTTCGTTAAGGAAGACCGCTTCGTCATAGCCCTTCAGTCGAGCTTCTCTCCGTGCGATTATATTTTCAAGGTAATTCAATGACTTAACACTATGGATAGGCGAGTCGGAGATCCTCCTGAATTCGTTGATACACACCCTTGCAGGCTCTGTCCGGGGTTCGTAATCCCTCACGACTATCGCTATATCCCCTCTCGCCGCGTCGTTATAGTAGTTGAGGGCCCCGTCCGAAAGGAGGCATATCTTCACGTATGCGTCCGGGATACCGGAATTCATTACCACACTATCCACATTACCGGCAAGATCGTCCCTCTCCACAAACGGTATTCTGAGGAGCCGGGCGCCCCGCTCCATGCGGGCATAGTGTCTATCGAAAAATAAAGGCATTCGGGATTTATATCGGAATGTCTCAAAAAGCCCTTCCCCAAAAAATAAAGCCCTCAGCGGGACCCGGGATTCGGCCCTTTCACCGTTTATAAACACCTGTTCCAATTCAAATATTCTCCATTTTTGCCATTCGGCTTACACTCTACTTACTCATGGAGTCCGAGCGCCTTATTTATAGCCATGGATTTTAAAAGCGTTTCCTCATACTCTTTAACGGGGTCAGAATCCCATACGATCCCCCCCCCTACCCAGAACGTTGCCTTCCCCGGGTCTGATATCAGCAGCCTTATGCCCACGCTCAGCGTGAAGTCGCCGTCAGGAAAAAACACGCCTGCCGCCCCGCAGTAAGGACCCCTCCGGTGGGGCTCAAGCATGTCTATTAACTGGAGAACCCTCCTTTTGGGTGCCCCCGTCACGGAGCCCGGTGGAAACGTGTTCTTAATTATCCCGCTGACCCCTATACCGTTCGCGAGCCTGCCTTCCACCTCGGATACCAGCTGGTGTAGTGTCGCGTACGTTTCCACGTCGAAAAGCCTCGTGACCCTAACCGAACCCGCTCTCGAGACCCTGGAGAGGTCGTTTCTCATGAGATCCACGATCATCAGATTTTCCGCCCTCTCCTTTTCACTGCTCACAAGCTTTGCCTTCTTTATAGTATCGGACTCAGGATTTAATCCCCTTTCCACAGTTCCCTTGATCGGTCCCGTAGTCAATACCCCCCCTCTCCTCCTGAGGTATAACTCCATCGATCCACTGCATAGCTGGAAATCCCCGAAATCGATGTAACAGCCGAAAGGCACTTGTTGCACGTGGAACATACGCAAGAAGCATTTGACGGGAGATAACCTCGAATCGATAGTGAAGCGCTGAGAAAGGTTGATCTGATATATATCCCCGTCCCTGATATATCCTTTTGCAGTCTCGACCATATCTATATATTCGTCTCTGCTCATATTGGACTTAGGCGGGCTTAAGAGGTGATTGGGGGAATCGAGGATGCCGGCGGTCCCGGCGATATCGCTTCCGACTATGCGCCTGAAATCAGAGATATCTCCCGAGACCATATCGTCTTGACTATAGAGATGAAATTTGAGATCCGGGTATCTGTCGCCTTCTTTAATTCGTTCAGGGGTAAAATCCGAATCGGTAAAAGTCGAGTACTCATATCCTATATATCCCGCGGCAATATAGCCTTCGCTCAGGAATCCTTCCAGTATTGTTAACGGGTCGCGATTCGTTTGTACCCTGCCCGAAGCCGTATTAATAGTTACGACTCCGCCCTCGGCGCAAAACGTCCCCTTCGGCTGTCCGAAACGCATGAAGGTCCCTGCCTTCTCATGCTTTCCGAACCACCCGCCGCCCGAGTCGAGAAACAGGCATGAGATTTGGTCCATTATTATCAATCTTAACTATATTAAATGAACTTACAAAGAGGCCGGGACTGGTCGCAAGAAATGTCAGACATAGTTTCGTTAATTTATAATAATATTTTTTATTTAACGCTCATAGTCGGCTATTACCTCATTCGCGTAAACATAGCCTTCTCAAGACTTTCTCCCCGCTTCGACTGATTCCCTCAGTATTACGGAAATATCCTTGATCTCCATCTTATCGTTGCCCGCGTGCTTGGAGGCGTCTTCGAACATCGTATCGCAGAAGTAACACGCGACGGCCAGTGTATCGGGATTTTTAGATTCCACTTCCTCGAACCTGTTCCAGTTCACCCTCGGGGCGTCTTCCTCCATCCATATCTTCCCTCCTCCCGCCCCGCAGCAGAAGCTCTTCTCGCGTCTCCTGTCGAGCTCGATAAGCCTGAGACCTGGTATGGACTGCAATAATTCCCGAGGCTCGTCGAAGACCCTGTTATACCTGCCTAAATAGCAGGGGTCATGGTAAGCGACTCCCTGATTTATCTCTTTGGTCGGTTTTAATTTGCCCTGTTTGACCAGATCGTTCAGCACCTGAGTATGGTTTATGACCTCGTAATTTCCGCCGAACTGAGGGTATTCGTTTTTTATGGTATTGAAACAATGCGGGCAGTTGGCAATGACCTTCTTCACCTTGAGCCCGTTAAGTGTTTCTATATTCTGAGTGGCGAGCATCTGATAGAGGGCCTCCTCGCCGAGCCTCCTCGCCGGGTCCCCGGTGCAGCTTTCCATTGGCCCGAGCACCGCAAAGCTGACCCCCGCCTGGGTAAGCAGGCTTACAATCGATTGTGCTATCTTCTGGCCCCTGGGGTCATACCCCCCGTAACACCCCATCCAGTAGATATAATCGAAAGCGGACGCGTCCTCGACCCCGTTCTCGCCTATCACGTTCACGCCCTCGTAACCCGATATCCATTTCGCGCGGTCGCCTTCGCTGAATCCCCACGGGTTCCCCTGTGTCTGGAGCTTTTGTAAGGTCTTGACCGCCGTACCCGTAAGTCTTCCCTCGAGGGTGAGGAAACGCCTCATTTCCATGATCTTCCCCATCTGGTCAATAAAGAGAGGGCACTGCTCTACGCAGGCGTTACAGCTCGTGCAGGCCCAGAGCTCCGCTTCCGTTATCCATTCGGGTCCCGGGATGGTCGCGGCCTCCCCTCCGTTTGAGGGATTGCCGTTCAGCAGTGCCTTCCCTTCGCTCGAAGCGTAATGCCTTAGCTTCACAACTATCTCCCTCGGCGAGAGCGGCTTTTCCGTATGCCACGCGGGACAGTTGTCGGTACACCTTCCGCATTCGGTGCACGTATAGGCGTCCAGTATGTCCTTCCATGTGAAATCCTGTATCTTCCCCGCTCCGAAGTGGTCGACGTCCTCGGGGACATTTTCGAAATCTATGGGCTTTAATGCCCCTCTGGGCTCGAGGTTCTGAAAAAAAACGTTCGGAATAGCCGTGAATACATGGCTGTGTTTCGAATACGGGAGGTAATTGAGGAAGCCGAGGACGATAAGGACGTGGAACCACCAGAAAAATTCGTGGGAGTACCGGAGCCCGGAATCGCTCATTCCCGAAAAGAAAACCCCGGCGATGGCGCTCGAGACCGGGAGCCATTTAGGTTCTGCTTCCCCCATCGCTACATTTGTGGCCATGGTGCCGAGGGCAGTGACCATAAGCCCGAATATGAGCCCCAGTATAACCACTGCGTCGAGACCGTTCACTTCCCTCCTCTTCGCGATCGTAGTCCTGTTGATAATCCCCATTATTATCGCTATCACGACCAGGGTCTGCACTATATCGAGTATGAATTCATAGACGCTATGCGCCCCGCCCGGGATCAGCCTGAATCCGGGGAATACGCCGCTTACGAGTATCTCTATCGTGCCGATCGTGATTATTATGAAGCCCCAGAATATCATGAAGTGCTCATAGCCGGCGAATTTATAATTCGTGACGAGCCTTTTCTGGCCGAATACGTAAACGAGCACGCGCCTCACCCTCTCGCCGACGTTATCGAACCTGTTATCGTATTTTCCCAAACGGAGCAGCTTGAAAAGGTTGTATACGTTATAAAAGAAAAACCCGAAAGCGGCTATTATCAAAATTGCCATTATAATAGGCTTCATAAATTGTCTCCTTAATAAGCGGGCGCCCGGACTGCCAGACCTTCTCTAAGTATCTTAAAAAAAAGCATTGTGATAGTCAAGGAAAAACCGGCTTTTCGGCCGGCCGTGGTAAATTATTTCAATAATGAAATGAGGGGAATAAAGACGCTGATACCGGCAATGACGGAATCAATTATATATAATCTATATGATATATAGAGGCAAGTCCGCCCTTCCGCGCCGGCGACGCCCCCCGCGAATGCCGGTGACCCGCTTACGCTGAATGCGCTGACGGCGAGGCCGGGAATCGGGATATGATTCAGGAAATGCGGGAACGAAAAAAGGTCAGTTCAGTGTGACGAGGATCGATTTGACGTCGGGCTCCGCGGTTATAATGTCGTTGCCGTATCTCTTCGCTTCGTCTTTCGTAGTAAACCCGCCGACCTTCACCCTGTACCAGGTCCCCTTGCCGGGCAGGTCGACGGTCTCTATGTACGCGGGGTAGGTCTTCGACTTGAGGCTCTCCTCCATTTCTTTCGCTATCCGGAGGTCGGGGAACGAAGCCAGCTGGACCGCGTACTGCCCTTCGCCCGTGTTCGTAACAGGTTTTATCCGGGATAGGGGAGTATTGTTCTTTTCAGGCATCTTTACAGGCTCTTTATCCACATTTTCGGCTTTAACAGTCATCACCGGCTTCTTCCGGGAATCCGCAGCCGTAGTCTGCCCGCTGTTCGTGCTCCCCGCGCCTAGGGTCTCAACGTATACGAACGATTTCTTGGTCGTGTTCTTAGACGTGCCCACGGGCTTAACTCCGTCCTTTCTGCCGGCGATCATAGGGTCGAAATTTCTTTCCATGGGATGCTTTTTCAGATAATCGTAATGCGCATAGACCCTGTTCACGTATTCAATTGTTTCCTCGTAAGGCGGAATTTTATAGTCGTACTTTTTGACTGCGTTCTCACCGGCGTTATACCCGGCTATGGCGAGGGTCGTATTGTTATTGAACATGGTCATAAGCATGCTGAAATATTTCACCCCGCCCTCGATGTTCTCGACCGGATCGAACGGGTCCGAGACCCCGATTCGCTCCGCCGTCGCCGGCATGAGCTGCATCACACCCATGGCCCCCTGGGGCGAAACCGCCTCGGGATTGAAATTGGACTCCACCTTTATCATGGCTTTTATGAGAAGCGGGTCTATCCCGTACCACCCGGCGGTGCTGCTGATATGCTCGTCGAATTTATCGGAATACTTGTATTTGTTGAGGTATCCCCTCTGGCTCTTCGGGGTGCCCCGGAATGTGCCCCACGGGCTGCCGATCTTTTTATATCCGCTGCTTTTCGGGTCTATATTCGTATAATAGACAACACCGTTTGTATCTTTCTTATAATAATATGAATTTGCGGCGGTATTTTCGGGGGATAACAATAGAAGCAGGGGCAGTGTTAAAAAGACCCATATCAGGCGGTAACCGATATCGAGTACCCTGCAGTCTGCTCTTCTCACGCGAGACTCCGGACAGCACATTCTCAAAAAGGCGCACCAGGACTGCCTGATTCTCTAAATCGAAGAGCGGAATTTACGAACGGCTCATCCTCCATCTCTTCGGCAACCCGCCGCCATAGGCTTATTTTACCCTTAGGCCGTCGGCTTTGCGCCCTATCCTTTCGAATAGTTTGCCCTTTCGACAATAACTCCCTTTCTCCAGGCTCCGGAGTAATTCTATTGCTTTAATTCAATTTTGTCAATGACTTTTGAAGGTTATGTGTATTAATTAATGTATTACAGCATTTAACTTAACACGCGACTAGAAGATTCGGAACCCGTTTACAACATTATCATTTTTGGATAAGATGAAACAGCCGGCCAATGTTAAAGAAATTAAAATACATTCTGATCTTGCCGTTCGAGGATTTTCTTTCAGGTCTCGACAGGGCTATCGGAAAATCGGCTCCCGTCAATATCGCGCTCGTCGTCCTGATATTCGTAGTCTCATGGTGGATATACGTCCCCGTTCATGAGCTGTGCCACGCATTCGGCTGCATCCTGGGCGGCGGGACGGTGACCGAGCTCGAGATTAGCCCTAAATACGGAGGGGCGATATTAGAAAAAATATTCCCGTTCGTTTCCTCGGGCTCCGAATACGCGGGGCAGCTCACCGGGTTCGACACTGGGGGTAACGACCTCACGTATTTACTGACTGATTTTTTCCCATTCCTCCTGACGGTATTCGTAGGCGTCCCTCTCCTGAGGTCGGCCTCGCGTTCGACCCCCCTAGGTGCGGGGATCAGGCTCGGGATTTCCCTGCCCATTGCCTTCGCGCCTTTCATATCGTTCAGCGGTGACTATTACGAGATGGGGTCTATAATCGTCTCCAGGGGCGGGGCGCTATTTTCCCCTTCCTTCGATCTCAACCGATGGAGGAGCGACGACCTGTTCAAGCTTTCGGACGAGCTCTTTTTTTCAGGTGCGCATTACGATATAGGCGACATTGCGGGGGTCTTATTATCTTTTCTTCTGGGGATCGTGCTTATCTATGCTACTTATTTTATGGGGGTTCTCTTCAGTAGAGTAATATCAGGGGTATCTAAAAGCCGGGCTTCTCTATGAGAAAATTTCATTTCTTCGCTTTCTTCGGGGGTGCTTTCACGGTCGGCTTTCGGTTTCTGAAGAAGAACAGATAAGCGCCTATCAAAAAGGGCTCGAACCTGACGACCATATTGTTAATAAAACCCCAGAGGAATTCCCAGAATATCTGAGAAGCGGTCCCCCCTTTTGCGTAACCCTGCGTTTCCAGCGCGCCCGAGAGCTTTTCCCCTTCGAGCGAGAATACGAACAGGAAATGGACAACGAGCAGGATTACGAGCGCCTCCAGATATATCCACTTCCTTTTTAAAAAAGGATAAAAAGCGGCCATTATCGCGAACGTGAGCGGGGCGTTAAAAGTGTAATTCGAAATCGGCACGTCTATCGTCGTCTTTAATATAGCCACGCCGAACTTCTGGGGGATGAACCCGACCGAGACTATATCGCCCTGCCTCAGTATCGATACTATATCGACGTCTTTGAATAGAGTAATCGCATACGAGGCTATAGTCGTAACCGCCAATCCGTAATAGCCTTTAATGCCCAGCCAGACGAGGAGAAAAATAATATAAGAGACTACGAATATGAGTGAAGCCTTAAGGAGGACTGACCTAAATAACGGCTTCTTGTTTTCCTTGTCCATGGTTCAGGTAAGTTAGGTAAAGCACGAATGTCGCAAGCGCTACCGCTATCATTACACCCTGCGCTACATACAGGTGTATTAAATCGAACAGGTCCTTGTGATAGACGCCTGCATATGCGAGCGCTACGATCCTTATGAGATTCAATACCTGGATGACGAGAAAACCCGCCACAATGCCGAGCAGTCTGTTTTTCCATGTAGCCGGAAACGTCAAGACCGCGACCGAGTATATCATAACCGCCTCGAGCCCGTTGCATCCGAACTCGACGTCGAGCGAGATGGAAGGAAGGTGCATAACGGAGCCCTGAACCGTGGAAGTCACTCCTAACAGGCCAAGTATCTTTGCCGTCACATATACTATGGCGTTTGAATATCCGCCGTTGATATCTACTACGTCCTGTACGGGCTTAAGTCCCAGAAGCAGAAAGAACGCCCCCATTAGTAAGACGTAAGTGAGAACGAACCTGAGAATGCTTATCGAGCCCGACTGCCCTTTCCCGGAGGTATCCGTATTTTTATCCTTCATCCTAATCCCTTATTGTAATCTTTATTCGGTAACGAAATTGAATACTTATCGCAGGTTCTAAATATACATAGTGTGTGTGCCATTTTCAAAGGATTAATATTAACGGGCGTAATGATCGTCAGGGTTATGTAAGCCCGATCACGTCCCGCAGCAGCCGGCCTTCCCTTCCCTCAAAACCTCATAACCTTCCCTCATTAAAAATACCACTATAACCATTCCTGCCGCCGGGTCGGCCCACCATATCCCGAACAGGTAGTTCAAGCCCAGACCCGCGAGAAGAGCTATGGACAGGTAGCAGCAGACCAGCGTCTGCTTCGAATCTGCGACGAGACTCCTGCTGCCGATCGACTTCCCTATTCTATGCTTCACAAGGAACAAAACCGGCATGACGACGAGCGAGACGACAGCTATTATGATCCCGAGGATGCTCGGCTCGGGCGCTTCCTGCAGGACGAGCTTCTTCAGGGACTCATAGAGAACATAGGCGCCCAGTATAAAAAATGTATAAGCCACGAGTTTTGCGGCCTTTGCTTCCATCCTTTCTTCCTCCTCGTGAGAATGATTCCCGAGCCCGCGGAAGCGCCAGATCATAATCCCCCCCGAAAGCGATTCGACGAAGCTGTCGAGACCGAATCCCACGAGCGCAATGCTCCCTGCAACCGTCCCCGCGGCTATGGATACGACTCCCTCGAGAAGATTGTATGTGACGGTAAAAACGGACAGGTAGAACGCTTTTTTATGCGACGAAATGTTACGGCGGACGGTATCCGGGTTTAAAGTATCCATGTCTCGCTCGATCTATTAAAACTACCCGATTTCTGAATGAAACCGTACGCGCCCGGTTCGATGCCCGAGCGCGGGCTATCTTTTCGCAGGGGTCAGCAGATCATTCTCCATGAAGCTGAAGTAACCGTCCTTCCCGACGATGATGTGGTCGAGCACCATTATGTCGAGCGTTCCGGCCGCCTCCGCTATGTCCCTCGTGAGGACCTTGTCCTCTCTCGACGGCGCCGGGTTTCCGCTCGGGTGGTTATGGACGAGTATGACCCCTGAAGCGTGCCGGGAGAGGGCGGTTTCGATTATACGCCTCGGGTATACGGCGACGTTATCGACCGTACCTTCGTGGAGTATGGAATAGTCGATCACCTCGTTCTTTACATTCATATATATCACCATGAAGGCCTCATTCGTCATCCCGGAGAGCCTGACCCGGACGAATTTCAGGACCGTTTCGGGGGAGGAAAGAACGTCCCCCCTTTTCATGTTCTCGGCGAGGTACGTGTTGTAGAGCTCTTTTACGAGACGTATGAGGGCGGCCGACATCGATCCGACGCCCTGTAATTCCTCGAGCTTTTTCTGATCCGCGTCGAGAACCCCGGAGAGTCCGCCGAACTCGCTTATAAGCTTCTTGGCTACGGGCTTTACGTCCCTTCGGGGGATCGAAAACGTGAGTAGAAGCTCCAGGAGCTCGTAGTCGTGCATCCCCTCGGCCCCCGACTTGCGGAACCTTTCCCTGAGTCTCTTCCTGTGATTTACGTAATGAGGCGTGTCCGGCATGGCTTCCGAGAGATAAATTGTAACCACAAAACGAGTTTTTTTAAAAAGGGGCTAACGTTATCATTCAGAGGGGGTGCCGGCAATTAAATTCCGTAACCGTGGATATTCCGGATTAAATATAAAAAAAGGCGGGCAATTCCCTGAGGGAACGCCCGCCTCTGAGTCTTATATTCTTTTTATTCTTTTTGGGATCTTGGATTACATCATGCCGCCCATGCCGGGGTGCATGCCGCCCATTCCCCCAGCGCCGCCTCCGCCGCCCATCTCTTCCTTCGACTGCGG
>DATIET010000362.1:0-7968 GCA_035455615.1 Thermodesulfobacteriota bacterium | reverse complement strand
GGAAATCGAGCAGTACTGCTCGACGGCTGATCCTGGTCTCCCCGCGCCCGAATTTCTCCGGAACCCGCCTCCTCTTTCAAGTCTCGACGATAAAAATGTCTATGACACGGAATTCCAGGACTTTCTGAGGGCGAGAGGGTACGAAACCGAGCTCGGCTGGACAGGGGATATGAACTGGCGTCTTACCGGCCCGTATGTAGGACCCATAGGGAACGGACAGGCTTATGGCGTGCACCCCGCGGTCAGACTATTCTATTCCCCTGAAGTGATAGAGTGGCTCTGCGGCGGCAGGGAAGGCGAAATTCCCGACGGCGCCGTCATAGTGAAGGAGATGCATTCGATTAACGCGAGTCTCGGCGTCACTCTCGATTCCGAAGGGTGCATGGTGATCAACGCCGACGTCGAACCGTCTTTCTGGGCGATAATGGTGAAGAAAAAGGACGCAGCGCCTGACGGTTGGTACTGGGGGAGTTATACGACATTACCTGAACCGCCTGTGGCTGCCTGGGCGGTCGGGAATCCGCCGATCATCGACCGTTCGGGCTTCACGAGCGATGTGTTTTGGGGGGGACAGATCGTACCGGATGAACCGAATCCGCTCTGGTACCCGACCGGCTACATATACGAAAGCGACAACAAAATACCGGATGTCGTACCTCCTTCCAGCGAATACGGAAACTACTGCATTAACTGCCACGCATCGGCCGGACAGGGTCTGACATACTCATCGCTCGACAATATTCTCGGTCCCGGATTGAGATATAAGCACTACGGTCCCCTCGAAGAGAGCGGTGCCATGAGTGTTAATAAAACCGGTCTCCCGGTGCTTTCGTTCGAGCAGGCCTGGCTGCGTAATTCCGCTTCCGCTAACAGGGCCGGGGGGGAGGTCGATAATTACGTATCGCCCTTCTCGATGCCGCTCCCGTCACCCGACCCCGATTTCCTCGAATTTTACGACGAATTGGATGTGGTGTCTTTCCCCGATGTATGGGAGCTGCGTCTCCCCGCAGAAACGTACGACCATGTCGTTTCGAAGAATTCCACTGTCAGCGAGTTTGTGACGTCCGACCAGTGCGCGGGATGTCACGACGCGGCGTTCCTGAACTCGGCTATTCCGAATATGATCTTCGAGGAACCGGGCCCTGACGGGACGAATTACCTTAACCTGTCTCCGTTCGGTGAGTGGAGGGCGTCTCCCATGGGTCTCGCGGGGCGCGACCCGGTCTTTTTCTCGCAGCTCGAGAGCGAGACGAACAACCTCCCCGAGTTCACGGAATGCATAGAAAACACGTGCCTTCATTGTCACGGCGTCATGGGACAGCGCCAGCTTGCGATCGATACCGAGGGCGAGGAGAACGAAAATTGCAAAAGCCTCTTTGTAATCGAGCCCCCTCCGCAGGTCCCATTCGGAGAACCATTAAGGCTCGATATGGTGAAGCAGTGGCCGGGCTCCCCGGACAACGAGTTCCAGAAGTACGGGGCGCTCGCAAGGGACGGCATATCATGCAGCGTTTGTCATCATATCTCGGACACTGAACTGGGCGACGAATCTTCATATACGGGGAACTTCGTTACGGGCCCTCCGGAGGAGATGTACGGCCCATATCAGGACCCAACCATAATCACCAAGCCTATGGAGAACGCCCTCGGCGTTACGCCGAAATTCGCCGATTATTTCGTTTCCGGGAACACTGCGAGCTCGGATACATGCGGGAGCTGCCACAACATCCTGCTTCCCGTATTCAGTAACGAAGGAGAGCTCCTGGGAGCGAGCTACGAGCAGGCGACGGAACTCGAATGGTTAAACAGCGACTTCGCTCCCGGCAGGGAGGATTTCAAGTCATGCGCCGATTGTCACATGCCCACTCACTATAAGGGAGAGAAGCTTTCATTCAAGATAGCCAATATAGAGTCGAACGAGCTCGCTCCCACGACGAACCGTCTGCCCGATGAGGAGATCACGCTCACGGAGCGCGACGACTTCGCCCGCCATTCACTCCACGGGCTGAACGTTTTCCTGAACGAAATGTTCCAGCAGTTTCCTCTTATACTGGGGTACCGGCAGATCGATGCCCAGCTGGGCACGTTCAGCGTGCCCGGGCTGATTACAGGGCAGAACTCCATGGTCGAAATGGCACGGAAAGAGACCGCAGCGATCGACATCAAGACCCTCGAGATAACCCCCGACGGGAAGCTCAGAGCCGAGGTGCTGGTTACGAACCTCGCGGGGCATTATCTTCCGACAGGCGTCGGATTCAGGCGCATGTTCATCGAATTCCTCGCGCGTGACGCGGAAGGGAATATACTCTGGGCCTCGGGACGCACGAACGGGCTCGGCGTGCTGGTTAAAGGTACAACCCAGGATGTGCTGCCGAGCGAAGAGCAGCTACTCAATCCCGATGCTTTCCAGCCCCACTACCAGATGATTACGAGGGACGACCAGGTGCAGATTTATGAGGAGGTCTATGAAGATTCCGACGGCAACGTCACGACGAGCTTCCTGAGACGCGTCCACGAAGTCAAGGATGACCGTATAAGACCCAAAGGCTTCGACCCTGCGTTTTTCGAAAGCCCGTCTTTCTCGCCTTATATTCAGGCTCTTGCTGAGCTTCACGGTGAGGAGAGGTTCGACCCCTATTATACGGACCCCGCGCTCACGGGCTCTGACGTTGTTGAGTATCTAATAACGCTCGACGACGAGATAATGAGCCGTGTGCACGACGTGCAGGTTACGCTCTACTATCAGGCGATCCCCCCTTCGTATCTCCAGCAGAGATTTCAGGACGCAAGCGTCGGCCCTGCCGAGAGTGACGAGATAAGACGGCTCTACTACATTACGAGCCATCTCGAAGTTAATGAGGCCGTGGACGGGGAGGGGCTGCAGGTAATCAAGGACTGGAAGCTTTTCTTAACCAGTACGACGAGAGCGATCGAGTAGCGTTATCAAGCGGCAGACGCTTACGCTCCCGGCTTTAAGTGGGGTAATATTTAATATATGCACATCCAGGCGGCGATGCCTTGATAGAAACGATTCCACTCAGCTGGTTGAGATGCGATGTCGCATCTCCAACGTTCAAATCCGTGAGGCTGCCCCTCTCGGGCCTCACTTGGATTCATTCGGCCGAGATACCGTTCAAACTTTCTTTCGAAGAAATATATGCCGAGCTCGTGGAAAGGTTCGGCGAAGGAATACTTATTCGGGGGTGCAGGAGTGAGATCGCCGGATTCCTTATGGGAAGGGGGTTCGCGGGGTTAAGGACGGGAGCCGAAGCCCTGATAGATTTGGGGAGCGGCACCAGAGCGCATTCTTCGGCAAAGCGTATATCCGGGAGAGCCGGGCGGAGGGGCGGTGTGGAGGAGGTGCCGTTTACGGAAGCCTCTGCGGAAAGGTTCTCCCGATTGAAGTCGGCTTCAGCCCACGGCACGAAGCCCCAGCTCCGTTACCTTTACCGTACGGCTCTCGATCCCCTGATGAGGTGCTTCGTTTACCGCACACCGGGTGACAAGTGGCTCGGAGCGGTCACGGTTTCGATGTCTTCCGAGTCAGGCGCTCATACCGAGATGATTTTGAGGGACAAAGAAGCCCCGCCCGGTGTCATGGAGACTCTATTCCTGGAAATAATGGACACATTAAAGAGAGAAGGTTTCAAAGAGTTCAGTCTAGGCGAGGTCCCGTTCGCATCCCCCGGCATTGATTCTAATACCGCTCCTCCGCACGGGCGATATATTAAAGAGAGACTTCTGTTCGGCACGGGGTACCTGCTCAAATTCGCGTATAATTTCGAGAGCCTGTTCAGGTTTAAAAACAAGTTCCGGCCGGATTGGTCGCATGTTTACATTTGCGCGCCGAGGATACCATGGACTGCTCTTGCAGATATGTTTATGGAGTCCGGTTTCTGTGCCCTTTCCGGATCGGTGCTGATTTCGACCATTAAAGGTTATTCTCCACGCTTCATGAAACATTCCCGATTTAACCCTGATCCATCCCCGAATATCGAGTACGACCGGAACGCATAAATGATTTAAATCATCTGGTCTTTGGCGGGTTTTGCTTCGCCTGCTATTGTGTCTGAAGATGAAAGTTGTGTATTATGTCACCCAATATCGACGTCCTCTCAACAAATCCACTTTAACGGAGCAGCAAAATGAATATAGTCTCGTTTCGCATCTGCAGCCCGGCGTTATCACTCCTTGCGGCGGTTTTGATTATAGTAACCGGACTCGGAAATACCGCGGGCGCTCAGAACGGGCAAAAAACTTCCCCGGCGGAGCTGATACTGATACTCGACGCCTCGGGCTCGATGTGGGGTCAGATAGAAGGGGAGAACAAGATTACGATCGCGAAGAGGGTCCTCAAGGACCTTATCGACGGGCTGCCGGAAGATGCGAACGTGGGACTCATCGTCTACGGCCACAGGGACAAAGGGGACTGCAAGGACATAGAAACGGTCGTCCCGCCGGGACCTGTTAATAAGAAACTCCTCTCTGAAAAAATAGACGCGATCAGCCCAAAGGGTAAGACACCTATTACCGATTCGGTCAAACAGGCATTTGATACCGTGCGCGGCAGTGAAAACGCCGCGACTGTTATATTGGTGAGCGACGGTCTCGAGACCTGCGGCGGAGACCCGTGCAGGGCGGTTGAGGCCGCCAAGGGGTCTGGGATAAATTTCGTGATGCATGTTGTTGGATTCGACGTCGCAAAGGAGGACGTCTCACAGCTCGAATGCGCGGCCCAGGCGGGCGGCGGCCTTTACCTGAGCGCGGCTAATGCGGGAGAGCTTTCGTCGGCGCTCGAGGCGGCTGTCGAGCTTCCCGCCGATTTGCCTGCGGGCAGGCTGTCCGTCAAGGTTACGGCTGAGGGCAAGCTGAAAGACACGACGGTAAACGTCACGGATACGAAGACAGGCGAGGCGGCAGGCGGCGGCAGGACGTATACGTCGGAAGAAACAAACCCAAGGATAATCCCTCTCCCGGACGGGGTCTACGACGTCGAGGTCATTCCGCTCGGGATCAAGGGTGCGGAAAAACAGATCCTGAAGGGAGTCGAAATAAAGCAGGGTGAAACGGTCGAAAAGACCGTCGATTTCGGATTCGGCGAGATATCGGTCGGTGTGACCTGAAACGGTTCTTTATCCGATGCGACCGTCACTATATACGAGCCCGGCACCAAGAACTACGTCGCGGGAGGGAGGACGTACAGGTCACCCGACTCGAACCCGAAGAGGATCAAGCTCAGTCCGGGAGTATACGACCTGAGCGTCGGGTCGGTCGAGATTGCCGACAAGCCTCTCGAAACGATTCCGGACGTCGAGATCAAAAGCGGCGAGACATCGGAGAGGTCGGTCGAATTCAAGAGCGGGATACTCATGGTCGGAGCCTCATCTGGAAGCGGGCTCGCAGACGCTACTATATCTTTAACAGATTCGATGACGGGCGAGCCTGTCGCCGGGGGGCGCACATATACCGACCCTAAGAGCAATCCGAAGGAATATGTACTATCTCCGGGAACCTATAAAGTGGTCGTGAAAGCGGTAAAGCTGAAAGACAGTTCGACAGAGGAATTCGAGGTGGAGGTTAAACAGGGGGAGACGGTCGAGCGGAACGCGCAATTTAGTGAATAACAGGGAGATCGAGACTTGATTCAACTGACCGCGAAATTTAAGAAGGGCATGGGCCTCAATAACGTATTTGCAGCTTCCCTGTGCATTTTACCGGTTTTACTCTCAAGCGGCTGCACCCGGGATTCGAACGATCCCGGTGAGGAGCTTGCCGCCTATTGTATCAGGGAATGCGTGATCGAGACATCCGACGCCGAGATATGCGATACGCGGTGCAAATGCGCCGTGGAGAATCTTGAACGCGGGACGTCCGAGCAAGAGTACCGGAAAATAGCCGACGGAATTTCGAAGAGCGATAATCCGGCTAATGAGTACGTCGTTAAATTCAGGGATGCCTTCGGTAAGTGCAAGAGTTTGGAGTAAGGCTTGGTTTGAATTTTGGTGGGGTTGGAAGAGGGTGTTCAAACCAAGCCTCATTCTGGTTTCGCTTTAATAATAGCAAGTTGTTCGTTACTCTTCAAGTACTTCTTTAAGCATATGCATAAATTATAATAATCACTGGGTGTTATATTTGCTCAATTTTTTCTTAAGATCCCTCGATCCCGGTTATTTTACGCCAATTTTACTTCATTTTCGGGTTAGATCCCCGTTTATTTAGCCTGTTCGGATCTATTCCTAAAGAGTTCGGTGAGCTTGAAAACACTTATCTGATGTCATGTTTTAGATATGCGGTGACGGGCTGAGGTTCGTCGACAAGATCACTCCGCAGTCAATTGACGTTACACAATT
Organism: Thermodesulfobacteriota bacterium; assembly: GCA_035455615.1. Lineage (GTDB taxonomy): Bacteria > Desulfobacterota_D > UBA1144 > Nemesobacterales > UBA2774 > 2-12-FULL-53-21. The sequence continues at coordinate 1,618 of DATIET010000362.1, read as the reverse complement.
AATGTAAGGGATTGATGAGATGCCGCAGGTATCGACTGCCTGATTGCGGTTCCGTATGGGTCGGGGAAAGATATACTCCACCTGACCTATAACTCGATAAGAATCTGCCTGTAAGGGAGTGATCAATCCATCTCCTTTGATTGTAATTTACGAAAAGCAATGCGGGACCGGTCGTGTATAATACTGCATTCAATCGAGGATTGAACATCGATTAATGGTCCAGGTCATATTTATATCTTATGTACTATTGGTGATATTTCTCAGTCTGCTCCCGGGTTCCGCCGTTGGCGGAGCGGACTATATGGACAAGATCGCCCATGCCGTATCATACGGCATCATGGGTGTCCTGGCGTATATCGCATTTAATACGTTCAGAAAAAGGATTACAATTTTTATTTTTATGTTCCTCATGGGCGTATCGCTCGAATTGTTTCAGGTATATGTTCCGGGGAGAGGCGCCTCTGTGTATGACGCCGCTGCAAACACGGCGGGACTCGCTCTCAGCTTCCTCCTGTGCTGGCTATATACATTAATCCCGAACAGCCCGCTGCCGGGAGCCGGCCAGACCCCCGAATAACTGCCGGCGGCTCCGGGATCAGGAAGAGATGTTGTCGAGAAGAATCACATGGCTTGCTAATACGGGCTGCCAGACTGATAGGACCCGTTTAAAATGGGGATGCATTCATCCGGAAGTATCGCACGTGAGGTTTTTCCGGACCTAGGCTGCGATTTTATCCTCCCGTCCGCCCTGAACCATCCGTCGAGGTCGCTGCCGCACCCGTCATCGAACATATTGAGCGGTTCCTGCGTTTCGCATAACAGGCTCCCGGGCGGACACTTGAGCCGGACGTGGAAATGCCCGTCGTGCCCGTACCAGGGTCTGACCTTGCCGAGCCACTTCTCGCCCGGATGAGTTTGACAGAGCCTTCGCTTGATAAAAGGGTTCACGAATATACGATCGACCCTCTTGTCTGAAGCGGCGATTTTTAGTATCTCCTCGACCTTTACGTCCCATTTGAAGGCGTCTATCCCGGTCTGCTCGTAGTTGAGAACGGATTGCGGGAATATATGCATCCTCTCGGTAATCGTGAGCTGCCTTTTGAGCGCTATCGGGTGCTGCCAGAAAAGAATATCGGCGTCGAGCCCGGTCTGGTGGCTGCTGTGCTCATCATACATCGGCCCCCCGGTCCTCTGTGCGACGTCCCCTATGAGGAGGATGCCGCCTAACTTTTCACTGACGTTCTTTGAGAGCGTGGTTATGTACTCGATCGTCTCGGGATTGGCGTAATACCTCCCCCTGTTGAGCCTTATGACCTGGAACCCTTCCCCGCTTACCGGTATAGGGGCGGCATTTCTGATGCACCCGGCCGTGTAGGAGCCGATCGATTCCGTGACCGCGGACTCCGCGGCTGACGAGCCGTCTATATACGACACTGAGAGTATCGATAATAAGATAAGAAAAAGGCTTGAATTCGAATGCCTTGCCATGTTCACAATCAACGACGCGCCTGCGGGGCTTGTTACCGCCTGATGGGGTTTCGCAGCTCGAGCGCGGATATATCCACGGAATTATACATGAATCAGAAGCGTCTTAAAGAGCGTTCATGCGGCGTCCTCA
>DATIET010000361.1:0-7948 GCA_035455615.1 Thermodesulfobacteriota bacterium | reverse complement strand
AATAGCGCCCAGGGTGTGGGACGACGTATCCTTCTCGCCGAGGAATTACGGTTATAAAGAAGAAGAAACCGCAAGACTGGTCGAGGATATTCTGAAAAAGCTCGAAATCGAGCATTTGAAAGATAAGGTCCCGCATTACCTGAGCGGGGGCGAAAAAACGAAGGTCGGCCTGGCCGGTGCTCTCGTTATAAAACCTGAGCTCCTCATACTGGACGAGCCCTTCGAGCACATCGACCCCGCCTGCAGGACCGAACTGATCAAGTTACTCAACAGGGTGAACAAGGAAAACGGTACCGCTATAATCCTGTCCACTCACAATATGAATACCGTCCCATTGATCGCGGACACGGTATATTTAATTGCGGAGGGGGGCAATATCGCGGGGAAAGGGACGCCCAAGGAAATTTTCTCTCAGGTCGAGGCCCTGTCCAAATGTCATATCGAGCCCCCGATACTGGGAGAGCTGTTCTCGGCGCTTAGGAAACAGGGCGTCGAAATGGATATCTCGCTCACGGTGGATGAAGCGGCTTGTACTATAGCGAACGCAATGGTATTATCGAAAAACAAGACGGGCTTAGGATAATGGGCGCACGAATGATAAGCAGGAGAAGGCTATCAGGGACATTCGCCGCGGTACTGGCGGCATTATTCGTCCTTGCCCTGAGCGTCCACAACCATAACTTTAATTTCGATCATGGCGAGCGGGTATCGCATTCAAGCGAGTATTCCAGCCACTCGGCCGAAACCTGTCCGGCCTGCCGCCTCCAGGGACATATAAAGCTCGCTCATAGAGACGCCTCTTCAGGTCGTATAGACCCAGGCATCCCTATCGTCTTTTTAACCGAAGAAAGTTTAATCCCTTTATCGTTCTTAAAACTAAGTAAACCAACCCGCTCGCCTCCCGCGATCTGAGCCGATAACCGTCATTCCGGCTTAGGGAGCCGATCAAAACACATTCAAATTTTACATAGTCCGCGCGGTTAGCTCCGTTCATGACCGCGGGATTTTCATTACGCACCGGAATCGAGTCCTTCTCCTCACCGTTTTGCGTCACCTCCGGAATGGCGGAATCGAACCCGCTTCGATCACTATTACATTTTCGGAGGTGAGATATGAATTTCATAAGAAATATTCTGATACTGGCATTATTTATTGCTTTCTCTCCATTGTTTCAGAACGCTGCGTTCGGGCAGGAGAGCGACGACGTTAAAAAAGAGATACAAGAGCTTAAAGAAATGATGGAGAAAATGCAGCAGAGAATCACAGAGCTCGAAGAAAAGAACAAGGCCCTCGAGCAGCGGGCGCGGGAGAAAGAGGAAGTGAAAGAGAAGATCGTCGTCGAAGAGGAAACCGAGGTAATTCCAGCGGCGCCCCGGGAGCCTCAGAGCTTTTTAGGCAGGGTGGCTCAGGCACTTAACCCGGAGATAAGCGTGATCGCGCTCATCACGCCCGCGTATTATTCATTAAACAACCCGGTGGTATTCGCCGAGAACGATCCTGAGAACACGGGCGTGAACATGCAGGAAATCGAAGTAGGGTTCCAGAGCGTCGTCGATCCCTATTTCAGGTTCGACTCGTTCTTCTCGTTCAGCATAGAAGGGGTCGAGCTCGAAGAGGCCTACGCGACGACCCTTTTCAGCATGCCGCTCAACTCGCAGCTCAGGATCGGCCGCGCCAGGGCCAAATTCGGAAGGATCAACCAGTTACACAGGCACAACCAGAACTTCGTGACGCTGCCGATCGTAGCCGCGGAATTCCTGGGCGAGCACCTGAACCCTACGAGCATCGAGGCGAATTTCCTCGTCCCCGTGCCCTGGTTCCTGGAGCTTAGCGCTTCGGGCGGGAGCCCTGACGTGGAGACACCCACATTTCAGAGGAGCCCGGACGCGAACAACGTAGGGAACCTGCTTTATATATTCCACATGGCCAACTTCTTTGATGTGAGCGATTCGCTGGGTGTCAATCTCGGGGCTTCATTCGCAACCGGAAGCAACGCATCGGGCCCCGATGAAAGGTCTAACCTCTACGGCGTCGACTTCTTTGTGAAATACCGCCCCCTCAGAGACAACCCCTATCAGGAGTTCTCTGTACAGTCGGAGTTCATGTGGAGGCAGGCTGAAACGCCCGAGGAAGAGCTCGAAGACTACGGGTTCTACGCTGAGGCGATATACAGGTTCGCGAAGAGGTGGAACACCGGGGTCAGGTTCGACCTGACAGACACGAATACCCCCATTACCGAAGAGGACGAGGAGGAGGCAGGTGTCGAGCAGGCGGGACTTTCGCAAGTTGTAAGGCAAGACGAGGAAGAGGAAGAAGGGATGCTGGGCCTCCTGGGAAGGGCGTACCGTATTTCCCCCATGCTGACTTTCAGTCCGAGCGAGTTCTCGAGGATAAAGCTCGAATACGATTATCTCAACCAGGACTACGGGCCGAACCAGCACGCTGTCTTCCTACAATTCTTATACGCTATCGGAGCGCACGGGGCGCATCCATATTAATAAATTGATCGAGGAGGTCAAAACATGAAACGGCATATGATACTTCGAAGATTAACGTTATGTGTAACCCTTGCCGTCGTCTCCGTATTCTTCATATGCGGGGAAGCCTGGGCGAAGGTAAATATTGTCACCTCCGTACCGGACTTCGCGGCGATCGCCAGGGAGATAGGGGGCGACAAAGTCGATGTGATAAGTCTTGCCAAGGGTTATCAGGACCCGCACTTTGTGGATGCGAAACCCATCTATATAACGAAATTGAACAGGGCGGATTTGCTGATATACAACGGCCTCGACCTCGAACTTGGCTGGCTCCCCTTGTTGGTAACCGGTGCTAGGAATTCGAATATCTCAACCCTGGACTCTCCCGGGAACCTCGACGCCTCTATATTTGTTCCCAATATCCTGGAAGTCCCCACCGGGCCGATAGACAGGTCGATGGGGGACGTCCATCCGAGAGGGAATCCTCACTATATGCTCGATCCGAGGAACGGCCTAGCCGTCGCGAAGGGAATAGCGGCAAAACTGTCGGAGATAGACCCCGAGAACGCCTCTTATTATGAGGAGAATTACGAAAATTTTGCCGGCCTGCTCAACCTCAAAATAAAAGAATGGGTCGAGGAGCTCGCGCCGTATAAAGGGACAGAGATCGTTTCCTATCACAAAAACCTGGAATATCTCTCAGATTGGGCAGGATTTAAGGAAATAGGCTTCATAGAGCCGAAGCCGGGCATTCCGCCGACACCTTCTCACGTCGCGGAGCTGATAAAAAAGATGAAATCGATGGACGTGAAGCTCGTTATAGCGTCAAATTACTACCCGCAAAAAACCCCTTCGATCATTGCGGAGCAGACGGGCGCCGCGTTTCTTTCGATCCCCACGCAGGTAGAAGGGCAGGACGGGATTGATACGTACTTCGACCTGTTCGACGCGATCGTGGGGGAGATAACGGGAGCGCTGAAGGACCAAAAGGGAGCGGCGAATAACTCGGCCTCTGGCACGGATGGATAACTTCAGTCATTCATGCGCAGTCAACTATGATGCGTCTCCTTACCGAAACACGGGGGACTGCGTAATTATTATGTAACTCGCACGATGGGAAACCGTATGACGAATTTAATAGAACTCGAAGACGTAACGATCGGATATGAGAATAAAGGTATGCTCGGCCCGCTAAACCTCGCTATAGAGAAGGGACAGTTCTGGGGGATACTCGGGCCAAACGGTAGCGGGAAGTCGACGATGCTGAAGACCGTTCTCGGCTTCTTGCCTGCGGTCTCGGGCTTCGTCAAAACCTCAGACGGTATTGTCTTCGGATATGTGCCCCAGAGCGAGAAATTCGACCCCATATTCCCCGTCTCAGTCGGGGAGACCGTGTCCATGGGGAGGTACGTAAGGGTGAGGTCGGGAAAGAAGCTTTCCGCATCCGACATGGATCATATAACAAGGTCGCTCGAAAAAACGGGGGTCCTCCACCTGAAAGACAGAACCTTCAGGTCCCTTTCCGGGGGAGAGAAGCAGAGAGCCTTGCTTGCGCGGGCAATATCGGGCGAACCCGACGTACTCGTCCTCGATGAACCGACGGCGTCCGTCGATGTTAAGGGTGAGACGCAGATAATGGAGCTCGTGAGGGGGATCAAGTCCGACGACGGTCTGACTGTGCTAATGGTGAGCCACTTCCTACATACGGTCACAAGATACGCCGACAGAATTATCCTGATCGATAAGGACAGCGGGTATTTCGAGTCCGGAGGAAAGTCGGAAGTCCTTACGGATCATAATCTGAGTACGTTTTTCGGCCTCGGCGCAGGTTCAGGGATTATATGAAATTTTAGTCGCCCGTTAAATATGTAAGGAGCATGAATGGGGATTATTTCGGAATTTTTTAACAGTTATTTCCTCTGGCATGACCCGATGATCGTCGGCGCCGTGTCGGGAGCGGTTTGCGGATTCCTGGGCGTATACGTCGTGCTAAGGAGAATAATATTCGTAAGCGCCGCGCTCACTCAAATATCGAGCTTCGGAGTAGCCCTTTCCTTCTACCTGGAAGGGTTCAGTATGGGTGCGATATCGTCCTTCATACACCCCTTCTTCCTCTCGACCGTCCTCACCTCTCTGGCCGCCGTTTTTTTCGCCATGAAGAGGGACTTTTCACGCATCAGTCAGGAAGGGGTGATCGGGTTCGGATTTTTAATCGCTTCCGGGGCGGTGATAATCCTGGGAGACCGGATAACAAAGGGCGCTCACGATATTGCGAACATACTATTCGGGAGCGCAGTCGTCGTCGACCCGGGAGACGTGTACATCATTCCCGCGGTCGCTCTCATGGCTATCGTCATACACATCATATTCTTCAAAGACTTCATTTTCGTTTCCTTCGATGAAGAAACGGCGCGGTTATTCAAATATCCGGTGAGGACGCTCAACACCGCTATACTAATCACTATCGCGGTCGTGGTCGCAGTGGCGACAAGGGCTTTGGGGGCTCTTCCCGTCTTCTCGTTCCTCGCGCTGCCGCCGCTCACGTCCCTCTTTTTAACGGAAAGGCTCAAGCTGGTTTTCGTTCTTTCGGTAATAATAGGCACACTCTCGGCGACGCTCGGATATTTCTTTTCATTCGTATTATCCATCCCGACAGGCGCCTCCATGGCTGTCTGCGCATCGGTATTTTTCGTCCTGGGGCTCTTATGGCGCGAGGCAAAGGTCAGGATTTAAAGAAACGCAACGGCAAATGAACATGGAGACATCGGCACTGGGAATAAGAATGAATCCTATAATCAAAAAGATACTGGTTCTTTCCGCAATCTTTATTGTTTCGGCATGCGGTAATTATGAAAAGGTCGCGGAAAACCTAGATTTCCTCAAATACGAATATTTCACGTGCGACGTCGTGAGGGTCGCGGACGGTGAAAGCTTCTTCTGCCAGCCGCCTGATCTGGACATGAAAAAAATCAGGCTGATAGGGATAAGCGTATCGGCGGATAGCGAAAAGGAAGCGAAGAAATACTGCGAATCGATACTGAGGAGAGGGACGCTCGTGAAGATCGAGCCCGACAAGGAACAGATAAATGAATCCGGGTACATACCGGCCTACGTGTTCGTACCCGGAGGGAAGATGCTGAATGTGCTGCTTCTGGAGAAGGGATACGCCGAGCCCGTAAAAAAAGATGTCAATGAAAAATATATGAGTCTTTTCGCCGGGACCGAGAAGAAAGAAACGATCGAGGAAATCGAAGTCATAGAGGAAGAGAAGCAGCCCTGGCTCAAATAATAATGCTCATGCTTATAGTGTGAATTTACGGTATTTGCAGGAGCTCCAATTATTGGAATCCTGGAACTATCTAACTTCATGCCCCGAATTATTAATCCCTGGTTTAAACGAGTATTATTGATGATTCTTGTTGATACGGGTTACGATATGTAATCTATTCAAGGGGCTCCCAATTGAACGACAGGAAAAAGATAAACTGGAACAGGATTATAACCAAAGCCCTCGTCGTCTTCTTTATTTTATTCGTCCCCGCACTCGGCATACATTACAGACCCAAACCTGACTTCGATTATTCTGCGGTCAACACTTTAGAAACTGAAAACGGCGCAATCAAAGCGGACTTCGATTTTCTCGGAGGCTTCGACTACGAAAGGGACGAGAGCATTCCGGAAAAGGTAAAGGAGCTCAGCGGCAAGACTGTGAGCGTTACAGGGTTCATGCTCCCGATCGATTTCGATGCGGAGGGAGTCAGGAGTTTCATGATGCTCAATCATCGGAAAGGGTGTTGTTTCGACTCAATGCCGAGGGTAAACGAATTCGTATACGTGCAGATGCCGGAAGGGAAGAGCACCAAATACATGACGGACATACCGCTCAGGGTCACAGGAAAGCTTGAGGTAGTCAATGAAAACCTCGTGGGCGGAATATACTCGATGACGGCCGACAGGGTCGAGGTCGTTAAGAGTTATTGAGCGCTTCGAGGGAAATTGACTCGTCTATCAAGAGTATGGGGATACTGTCCCTTATCGGATAAAGGTATTTACGGTCTTCCTTTTGTATCAGCCCGCCGTCGATTTTTTCGGATACCTTCTGTTTCGACCTGTTCCGGAGCTCTCCCTTCTCGATGAGCAGATTAATTCTTTCTATCAGCCCGGGCTCCGCAAGGACCAGGTCCTGCTTCGTTTCGGGACAGACGATTATATCGAGCAGCTCTTTGTCTATCATACATCCCCCGGCGGTTTATTACACCTAAATGAAAATTTTATTGGTATGAATCCTCTTATCAATTAGAATACATATGCGGAGATTAAATGCAAAAGGGGTATATAGAAATGAAAAAAGAGTTCACGATAGTATTTATTTTTGCTCTTCTTCTTGGATTGTCCGGAATATTCATCGGCTGCAAGCAAAAAGAGGCAGCCATGAAAGAAGAAGCGGTCGAAGAAGAGACCGTGGGAGCGGATACGCAGGCGCCTGAGCCGGAAGCCCTACCTCCGGCATCCGCGGATAATGAAGTAAAGATCGAAGCCGTCCCAAACTCTCCCGAGTTCCCCGGGGCAAAAGCGAGATTCTCCTCGCTCAAGGACGGCGACCTGCTTGAAGACCCATATGTCTCCGTCGTTGTAGATGTTGAGAACTTCGAGCTCGGAGCCCAGACAGACACCGAGAGGGCGAAGGAAATAATGAATTCCGCCCAGGGGCAGCATGCCCATATCATACTGGACAACGACCCGTATTTAGCCGATTACGAATCGGGGAAACCGTTCGAAATAGGGGTGCTCAGAGAAGGTCCTCATACACTAGTAGCATTTCCGAGCCGCTCCTATCACGAGAGCGTGAAATCCCCTGAGGCTGCGGATATCGTCAATTTCTACGTCGGGAAGAAAGAAGGGGGGTTCATGCTCGATAAATCGAAGCCGGCTATCATCTACAGCAGGCCCAAGGGTACATACGAGGGAGCAGGCGCGGAAATGATATTGCTCGACTTCTATCTAAATAACGTCGAGCTCGGCCCGGACGGGTATAAAGCGAAATACACGATCAGGAAGAAGGATTCGACAGGGGAAGTTACATCGATCATTCTTACCGACTGGGCTCCCGCCTATGTGACAGGGCTCACGACGGGGGATTACGCCGTCAAACTCGAGCTTCTGGATAGTGACGGGAATACCGTCGAAGGCGTGTTTAACAATACGGAACGGGAGATCAGCGTCGTCAGGGAATGAGCCGAAATGAGGCGGCGCCTTACAAGACCCGTTATCACGGACGAAATCTGTTGAGCCAGTTCATACCGAATTATAGGTGGTTTGCAGCGGAACATGCCCGTATCATTGAAATTATGCAACACCGTGTCAGGCCTGAAGCCGCACCTAAAAAATCTGCATGGGTTTACAAAATTTAATGTTGTGGAATAATTAATGTTCTTCTGAAAGAAAAGATGAGGTGATAGCGATGTCTCAGA
>DATIET010000360.1:0-2066 GCA_035455615.1 Thermodesulfobacteriota bacterium | reverse complement strand
GAGAGGATGGACAGCGAGGACATGCTCTTCATGCTCTATACGAGCGGGACTACCGGAAAGCCCAAGGGCATAGTCCATACGACTGGAGGGTATCTCGTAGGTGTTTATGCGACTATGAAATGGGTGTTCGACTTGAAGGAGGAGGACACGTACTGGTGCACCGCGGACATAGGGTGGGTGACCGGCCACAGCTATATTATCTACGGCCCTCTGGCTAACGGCGCTACTTCGCTCATGTACGAAGGCGCGCCTGACTATCCCGACATCGGCAGGTTCTGGGCTATAGTGGAGAAATACAGCGTGAATATCTTTTACACCGCCCCCACGGCTATAAGGGCGTTCATGAGATGGGGCGAGGAATACCCCAAAAAATACGACCTCAGCTCCCTCCGCCTCCTGGGTTCCGTCGGGGAGCCTATAAACCCGGAGGCCTGGATGTGGTACCACACCCATATCGGAGGAAGCAGGTGTCCTGTAGTCGATACCTGGTGGCAGACCGAGACGGGCTCGATTCTCATTACGCCCCTGCCCGGCATAACGAAATTAAAACCGGGCTCAGCCACTAAGCCGTTTCCCGGTATACAGGCCGATATAGTCGATGAAAACGGGAAGACGATTAAGGAAGGCGCGGGGTACCTCGTGCTGAGGAACCCCTGGCCCTCCATGCTGAGGACGATATACGGCGATCCGAAACGCTATGTCGATCAGTACTGGAGCAGGTTCCCCGGGCTCTATTTTACCGGCGACGGCGCAAAGAGGGACAAGGACGGGTACTTCTGGCTCCTAGGGCGTGTGGACGACGTGATGAACGTGGCGGGGCACAGGATAAGCACGATGGAAGTGGAGAGCGCTCTGGTCGATCACCATTCGGTCGCCGAGGCCGCCGTGATCGGCAGGCACGACGAGATCAAGGGGCAGGCCATTGTCGCGTTCACAACGCTTAAGAAGAGCGCACGGCACGATGACGGCATGATAGAAGAACTGAGGAACCATGTGGCTAAAAAAATAGGCGCGATAGCGAAGCCCGACGAGATAATCTTTACGGCGGAGCTCCCGAAGACGAGGAGCGGGAAGATTATGAGGAGGCTTCTCAGGAACATCGCCGAAGGGTCGGTCCTGGGTGATACCACGACGCTTGCCGACTCTGCAGTCGTGCAGAGCCTCAAAGACCAGTACGAGCACCTCGAGGGTTGAATAATCACTGTAACCGATTGCGAGGGAATTAATCCGGGGTGTCTGGAGGCGTTGCGCCTGACTTGCGGCTCCTGAATTTCTCTATATCGTTTTTCGCCGACGCCAATACGAAACCTAATACGCTCGCGTCATCGAGAAGCCCCGCCGCAGGCAATATGTCGGGTATAGCGTCGAACGGGTTTACGAAGTAAATGACGGCCCCTGTCCCGAGGAGTAAAGTATTCCAGGGTACCTCCCTGTACTCGCCGCGTGTCCAGGCCTTAAGAAGCTCGACGACCGTTCCCAGATCGTTCTTTATGGACGCGATCCTGCCGCCTCCAGATTCTATTTTGGCGGATGCCGAGCTTATCAGATTAATAAGCGCTCCTCTGTCGCCCAAGATGGTTCCGGCCTTCGTAACCGCTTTTAAAATATAGGAGCCCAGCCTGATTTGTGAATTAATCTGCACAGAGATTAAATATAATCAGAACCGGTGTGAATTCCAGTGTTGATTTATACGGTTTAAATCAGGTCCTTAATGGTGAGCCCGGTGTCCTTGAGGAATGCAGAAAGTCCCTTCTTGTTGATAGTCCTTAAGGCGCGTGTCGAAACCCTGATCCTGACATTCCGGTCGAGCTCGGGCACGAAGATGTGCTTCCACTGAAGGTTCGGGTTCTGGCGGCGTTTCACCTTGTTGTTGGCGTGTGAAACGTTGTTCCCTACGAGCGGGCTTTTTCCGGTTATCATGCATTTCTGAGACATCGCTATCACCTCATCTTTTCTTTCAGAAGAACATTAATTATTCCACAACATTAAATTTTGTAAACCCATGCAGATTTTTTAGGTGCGGCTTCAGGCCTGACACGGTGTTGCATAATTTCAATGATACGGGC
>DATIET010000359.1:0-2099 GCA_035455615.1 Thermodesulfobacteriota bacterium | reverse complement strand
CTGAGAAAAGCAGAGGAGGTAGTAGGGTAAGTGCTTCAGCCCTTGAAATAGGGGATGATGTCCTTTGCGTAAGTCTTGAGCGCCTTCTCGGGGTCCGGGCTGAACCTGTAGAACAGCACGAAGTGCCTCACACCCTTGCTTATATATTTCTCTATCTTCTTGATGCAGTCCTGCTTCGACCCCGTGATCGTGAAGTCGAGAATCGCTTCCCTCGGGAAGAACTGCCCTATCTGCCTGAACTTCTGCCTCCCGGCTTCGTCCTGGGGTATGACGTTGAAATAATTGAGCCCCTCGTATTCCTTGGGGATCTTCACGTCGTATCCCGCTTTTTTGAGCTGGTCCTGCATCACGAGGACGTATTTGAACGGCTCTAGTGTTTTATAGGCCTCGTCCTCGTTCTTGCCGAGGGAGGTAAACACCCACAGAGCGGGGTCTATCTCTTTCATCTTGCGCCCCGCGTCCTTTGCGCTCTCCTTTATCACGCCCAGATACTCGGCGTAGAGCTTCGGGTTGAGGTCGATAGGAAGCCACCCGTCGCCGAGCTCGCCCACGAGCTTAAGTCCCTTGGGCGTATGCGTAGCTATGTATGTAGGTATCCTGTTCCTCTTGTAGGGCTTTACCTGCAAGAAAGCGTCCTTCATCTCGTAAAACTCGCCCTTGTAATCGACAGGGCCGTCCGCAGCCCATAATTTCTGCATCACCTGCATCGATTCCCTGAGCCTCGTGAGCGGCTTGTTCCATTTTATGCCGTAAGCGTCGAGGTTCATGGACTCACCGACGCCAAGAGTAAGGGTGACCCTCCCTTTCGAGAGGTGGTCTATAGAGGCGAGTCTCTGAGCGAAAACAGCGGGGTGCATCCTGTGGGGGTCGGAAACCGTGCCGAGTTTTATGTTCTTCGTCATCATCGCGGCGGCGGTCGCTATGGTCCAGGCCTCGTGCGCTTCGGTAGGGGAAACGAAGACCACGTGGTCAGGATACCAGACGGTATCGAATCCGAGCTTGTCCGCCAACACGGAAAACTTGAGCAGGCCGTCCAGATCAGCCCCCGGCATAGGGGCGGAGAGTCCGAACTTTATCTCTTTAGCCATTTTCTGCACCTCGCATTTGATTTATCAAACTCATTATAAACCGAAGCGTACGAAAAAAACAAGGCTGCGTTTGCGTGAGTCGGAGCAAGGGGAGAAATAAACGGGCCCGGGATGGATTTCGAAGAACGGCGGATTTATAATAGAACCTTACCCGTCTGTTTAAGGAGGATTTCGTATGAAATTCGGCGTCGGACTATTCGGAATGCAGACCCATCAGGAGCTTCCATACACGCACCCGGAGCTCTACAAAAACACGCTCGAGCAGGTAAAGCTAGCCGAGAAGGTGAATTTCGAATCCGCATGGATATCCGAGCACCATTTTCTCGACGACGGGTACTGCCCGGCGCCGGCGGTCACGGCTGCGGCGATGGCGGCGGTGACGACGAGGATCAGAATCGGCTCCGCGGGCATAATACTGCCCCTCCATAACCCCTTGAAGGTGGCGGAGGACGCGGCGGTCGTCGATAACATATCGAACGGGAGGTTTAATCTCGGAGTAGTGCTCGGATACAGGAAAGAGGAGTATGAGGGGATGGGCGTGCCGATGAGGCAGCGCCCTTCGAGGATGGACGAGGGGATAGAAATTCTCGAAAACGCGCTCAGGGGAGAGAAATTCAGCTACGAAGGGAAGAGGTATAAATTCGAGAACGCGAAGCTCACGCCCAAGCCCGTGCAGAATCCCATACCCTTATACGTAGGCGCTTTCGAGGAGCCCGCCATAAGGCGGGCGGGGAGGTTCGGATACCCGCTGCTTATAGGACCCGGAAGAACGGTGGAAATGGCGAGAGACACGCTCAGGTTCTACAACGACGAGGCCAGGAAATCGGGGAGGGACCCCGACAGCGTGGAGCACATACTGCTGCGGGAGACGTTCGTGTCATCGAGCCGGAAAAAAGCGGTCGAAGGGGGGAACAAGTACATAATCAGCATGTATAAATTCTATTTCTCGCTCGGGGTCAAGATGTTCGTCCGGGGAAAACAGCTCACGGGGTTAGACGACCCGCTCTTCAA
>DATIET010000358.1:0-2821 GCA_035455615.1 Thermodesulfobacteriota bacterium | reverse complement strand
TGGCCTTTCCGTTATGCGCTGAGGGCACTCTTGCGCAGCGGTTCGAGGACGAAAAGCAGCGTATCCCGCGTGATAATAATCGGGCTCGACGGTATGGACCCGAAGCTGGCGGAAGAATTCATGCAGAAGGGGAAGCTGCCTAACTTTACGAGATTAAGGGAACAGGGCACTTTCACCTCTCTCGCTACCAGTTACCCTTCTATATCCCCGGTCGCCTGGTCTTCTTTCATGACTGGGGTCGACCCTTCCCACCACAACATATTCGATTTCATTACGAGAGACCCCTGCACGTATCAGCCCATGCTCACCTCGGCCGAAATAGGGAAAGCCTCCAGGGTGCTCCCGATCGGGAAATACATGATCCCGCTCGGCAAACCCAGGATGAAGCTCCTCCGGAAAGGCCGCCCTTTCTGGAAAATACTCGGCGAGCACGGAATATGGAGCTCGGTGCTGCGCGTCCCGATTACGTTCCCGCCTGAAAAATTCAACGGTGTTTTACTCTCGGGTATGTGCGTCCCCGATCTCAAGGGGTCCCAAGGTACTTTCGCCCACTATACGACAGACGCGACCAAGAACGAAGTGGAGACGGGAGGGGTGAGCAGGTTCGTAGAAATACAAAACGGAGTCATAAACACACTCTTGTACGGCCCGGATAATAGCCTCGTAAGAAACGGGAAGGAAATAACCATCCCGCTCAAGATAAAGATCGACAGAGGCGCGGGGAAAGCGGTCATCGATATATCGGGCCAGCGTTTCGAGCTTGCCCCGAGGAAGTATTCACCCTGGATAAGGCTCGCATTCCCGGCGGGTTTGGGCATCAAAGTCCACGGTATATGCCGCTTCTATATAAACAAGCTCGATGACGGGTTCGATATGTACGTGACCCCGATCAACATCGACCCTGAAAACCCGGCTCTCCCGATATCACACCCGTTCGTATACTCCATATACCTGGCCAAGCTCCAGGGCTCGTTCGGCACACTCGGGCTCGCGGAAGACACCTGGGCGCTAAACGAGGGCGTAATAGACGAAGACGCCTTTTTGGAGCAGGCCTACCTGCTCTACGAGGAGAGGGAAAAAATGTTTTTTAACGCCCTTGAGAAAACACCGAGAGGGCTATGCGCATGCGTCTTCGACACGACCGACAGGGTACAGCACATGTTCTTCCGCTGCCTCGACGACGATCACCCGGCGAATAAGGGAAAGGAAACGGAAAAATACAAAAGCGTTATAGAGGATCTCTATATCAGAATGGACGGACTCATCGGGAAAGCGCTCGAATATACAGACGACAAGACCGTGCTGATGGTTATATCCGACCACGGTTTCACCCAGTTCAAGCGGGGTGTCAATCTGAACAGCTGGCTCTTTCAGAACGGGTATCTCAAACTCAAGGACGGCGGAAACACGAGCGGCGACTGGTTTCAGAATGTTGATTGGGACGGGACGCAGGCATTTTCGCTCGGACTCGCGGGCATATTCATCAACAGAAAGGGAAGGGAAATGAAGGGCATCGTCGGGGAAGGGGAAGAGGTCTCGCTCCTGAAATCCGAGCTCATCAGAAAGCTCACGGGGCTCAGGGACGTAGAGACGGGAGCCGTATCTATCCGGGAGGTCATAGACACAGACGCGGCTTCCACCGGGCCCTACAAGCACGATGCCCCGGACCTGCTCGTGGGCTATAATGCCGGGTATAGAAGCTCGTGGACGTGCGCCGTGGGACGCGTTACCGAACACGTATTCGAGGATAACACGAAACACTGGAGCGGCGACCACTGCGTCGACCCTAAAATAGTTCCGGGCGTCATTTTCTCAAACCGCAGAATCGTGAAGGAGAACCCCCACCTGACCGATATGGCCCCGACAGTGATGAAGTTATTCGGCGTGGGGATCCCGGGCTACATGAAAGGAAAGCCTCTCTTCGATGAATTATCCGGTGTTGTTAACGGAGCCGGGGGCGAATTCGGGGATGAGGAGAGGAAGAGGGCGAGGGCAGTCTGATATCACGGCAAAAAAAGAATGCGCGAATATTTTTCAGGGATTGATTAAGTACAATAACACTCAAGTCAATACGACGGCAAAACATGATGCACATTTCTAAATTCGACCCGAGAATCGCAATGCTCGTTTCAATATTTATCGCCGTCATGCTCGTATCGGCGGGGTGCGGGGAAAACGAAGCGCCGTCTTACGCCGGGCCCGATGGGACGGACGAGAAGATGATTATCATCGGGTTCGACGGTATGGACCCGAATATTCTGAAGCAGCTTATGGCAGAGGGGAAACTCCCTAATTTCAAAAAACTCAGCGAGTCAGGCGGCTTCAAGCCTCTCGCGACGAGCGTCCCGCCTCAAAGCCCCGTCGCATGGTCAGACTTCATTACCGGCATGAACCCGGGCGGTCACGGCATATTCGATTTCATCCACAGGGACCCGGAAAGCATATTCCCTTATCTGTCGACCTCCAGAACCGAATCGGCCTCAAAAACCGTCAAAATCGGAAAATGGGTGATACCGCTTTCCCCGGGCAAGGTCTCTTTACTCCGCCAGGGTAAAGCGTTCTGGGAATACCTGTCGGAGAACGGGATTCCGACCACCATATTCAGGGTGCCCGCGAACTTCCCGACCACGGACGACAAGGCCAATCAAATCTCTGGAATGGGAACGCCCGATATGCAGGGGACATACGGGACATATTCCTACTATACGGACGAGGACACGGATAAGTTCGAGAAATTGTCTGGCGGCAAGGTTTATCCAGTGGATGTTTACAGGAGCAGGGTACGAGGCAGACTCCCCGGCCCGGTAAACACTTTCAGGAA
>DATIET010000357.1:0-3669 GCA_035455615.1 Thermodesulfobacteriota bacterium | reverse complement strand
GTCTTTTCGCCCGATGGGTTTTTCCCGTCACCGGGATTGAAGAGCCGTGTATCCACGCCCCGTCCCCAGACGATGCAGTTTTTAAGTCCGAGCTGTCTTGCTATGCTCTTTGTAGTCACGAGAACCTTTCGGCTGCACCTGTGAAACCACCTGACGTAGAGCCAGGTCAGGAACGTGGGCACTCCGTAAAGGACCCACCCGTAGTCCGCGAGCCTCGTATGATAGGACGTATTGTAGTTGATTTTGTTTTTCCTGCAGAACTGACGCATGGCGAGGCCCAGGCTTCCCTCGGTCGCGATATGCACCCTGTCGGGGAGGTGCTCGTCATAATATTTACTGACCATCTGATTGGCATTTTTCAGGATCGGGATGTTTCCCTGAAGCTTGAGAGGCAGTAGCTCGGTCCCTTCTACATAAGGGTTCAGGACGGCCACATCGTGGTCCCCCCTGATCAGGTTCGTGATATAGCTCCAAGTATGTACGACGCCGTTTACCTGCGGGTGCCATGCATCCGTGACAAGCATTATTTTCATTTTATTTTGCTCCCCTTGCCGGTACTTCGTTTGAAGGCTGCTATAGGGTTCAAAGCACGTTTGTAAGGTAGAGAATGATTATTACGGTCGCCGCTCCGAGGAAGCTGCCTGCGAGCGTTTGTGAAATCGTATGTCTTCCGAGCCTGATACGGGACCAGGCTATCAGGGGTACGATAAGCGTAAGGGGTAGAACATTTTCTCCGTAAAGCGCAACCGCAAGGAAGGCGAGTCCCGCCGCAGATGTGCAGTGACCGCTTATTTTCCATTTAAGGGTAATGATGAAGACAAGGAGTATCTGAAGCAGCGCCACCGCCGTTACTATTAGCATTAATCTCGGCGCCCCTCCGAAATACATTACAAGGAATATGAAGGCAGCATAGGCAAATATTGCGAACAGGGGACGGGCGCGTTCTTCTCTTATGTTGAGGTGGAAATCGCTTACCTTTCCCCTGTGTACGAGCGTGAGGACGAATAGGGTGGGGGGAATGATCAGGAGAGCGATAAATATCAGTATCCAGAACAGAGAGGATTCGCTTTTGGTCGCCAGTGCAGTTACGACTATGCAGGCGAGGGCCACTAGCGGAGGGCTGAACAGGTTCGAAATTACGCGTGCAGACTTGTCCCGCCAGTCGAGCGGTATGATGATCGGTTCCGGTGTCTGCTGGTAAATTTTTTTCTCAGTTCTCATTTTGAAGTTCCCGGTTCGTATTCATATGCGACCAATAACCCCAGTCGCTGCCCTTCCACCTGTCGGGTATCAGATTGAAGTATAAAGCCGAGCATCTCGTAATCGAGTGGAGGGTCTTTCTCATCATACCCATTTCGAGCCGCCTGTGGTCTCCCGCATATACAATCAGATCGAAAGTGAAATAGGCTTTATACCCCATACGGTTTATCCGCCACGCGAGCTCTGAGTCCTCGTTGCAGGTGAGCCCGCTGTCGAAACCCCCTGACGTCTCATAGGCTTCTTTCCTGATGATGCAATTCGAGCCCGAGGCGGCGGGCACGCCGAGCGCGTGTATGAGACTCTGCCCGTATGCGAACCATCTATAGTAGGCGCGAAAGTGGTCGAGGGATAGCTTGGGTCCGTATATCAGGTCGTATTCTTCGAATTTCTCGACGTTCCTGAAGTAATCCCTGGAAAATACAATGTCCGCGTCAGTAAAGAGCAGCCACCGGGTATTTGCGGCATCGGCCCCTATCCGCCGGGCCTCCGTTACGGCGCCGGGATGCCTTATCACTTTAGTATAATCGGGACGTACGGAGGAAACAATGTCCGCTGTCGTATCTTCGCTCGCGTCTACTACGACCAGGTTAACATTTTCGGGAAGGGATCTTAAAAAATTACGTATATTACGGGACTCGTTTCTGGTTGGAAGGACTATGGTCAATTCGTTCAGGTCTATTCCCATGATTAATATAATAATTGCTATGTATTAAGCGGTGTTGAATTTCACGTTAATTTACCGTTAAATCACTTATATTTTCAGAGGACACCCCATGACTAAATTATAAATCATATGGGCGCTCCGGGGAATACCCTGTAACAGGCTGCCTAATCTTATTATTTTGAGGCACTGCGTTTCTCGAAGCTTATTTTTAATATTCCTCCCTCGAGATTCGCCTTCTCCACGTTCAGCCTTGCGAGGAAGCTGGGCAGGAAAATATTCCTCCTCTGGTTTTCGATCTGTATGGTGAGCTCTTCCCCCACCTGATGGAGCTTGACTTCCTGCTTGCTGACGAAAGGCAGTTTCAGTAAAAGGCTGTACGCCCCTTTTTCTTTGACGACCTCGTAAGGCTTTTCTTTGTAAAAGATTTCAACGGGGTCTTTTTTCGAGAACAACATCTCGCCGAATTCGAGGAGCGCGTCGACGCCCAGGACCTCCTTCGAGAATAAGGGCGCTTCGTGTATCGGGATTGCGCTGAATAGCTCCGCGACTTCTTTCCTGTAATTCTCCTGGAACTCTTTCCATTCCTTAAAATAAGGATGTTCGAGCTCTTTCGGCATCGCCCTGTTGACTATAACGGAATCCACGTTGTAGCCGTAGAGGTTAAGGTACGTATAAGCCCTCTGTGTTTCCTTTATGACCATCTTTTCGAGATTGAGGACGAGCCTTATCGACGTAATCTCCGGGTTCGAAAACGTCTTGTGGATCGAATTCAGCTTTTCGAACAGGTCCTCGATTGCGGAATAGGTCTCTTCTTCGGGAAGCGGCATGTCTGATACGACCTTCACCGCTGGCCTCACCACCTTGAGCAGCTTCCTCTCTATCGGAAATACCTTGACGATCCACCACCTCGCCACGTCGGGTAGAGAGAGGAGCCTGAGTGTCTCTCCCGTAGGGGCGCTGTCCACGATGATTACATCGTAATCCCCCTCCTTGAAGTGGCTGTAGACCCAGAGAAAGCACGAAACCTCCTCCATTCCCGGAAAGATGCTGAATTCTTCGGCCAGGACGTCGTCCACCTTCATCCAGTTGAAGAGGGACTGAATGTATCCCGTAAGCTTGCCCCAGTATTTATCGACGGAATAGAACACGTCGATTTCCTGAGCATACAGGTTTTTTATGATCCTCTTCGGCTCGGGCCCGATGTCGATGTCGAAGGAGTCTCTCAGGCTGTGAGCGGGGTCAGTCGATATGACTAATGTCTTGTGCCCCCTCTTTGCCGATAGAAGCGCGGTTGCCGCGGCGGCAGTGGTTTTCCCGACGCCCCCTTTTCCTGTATATAAAATTATCCTTTTCATTTATTCCCCGTATGTGCCTGGTATATCGCAAAGGTATGATTCATCCATATTTTACCTTACTCTTTTTCTTGACATAAATTCCGGAGGGCTTAATATATTTATCCCGTATATCCTTCGGGAGGCTGATTTCATGACGCAAAATGGTAATACCGGAAACCCGGGCACGGGGAATTCTTACGATGCGTTATTTGCCGTTCTTGCTTTCGCATTGATCCTCGGAACGGCGCTCCTGGCCGTAGGCGGTATCTATTACAGCTTTATCAATCCGCCTTTCTGATCCGGCTCTTCATACGCTTTCCTCTTGAGGGCCCCGCGGCTTTCGATGACATGCGCGGCGCTGAAACGAACCGGTTCGATTCCGAACCCCGTCTCTACCGATTCATCCGTATC
>DATIET010000356.1:0-7569 GCA_035455615.1 Thermodesulfobacteriota bacterium | reverse complement strand
CTACGTAGTAGACCGTTTCGTCGAAAGACGTAAAAGCGTTTATGTCCCCGCCGCTCCCCTCGATAACCCTCGCTATCTCGCCTACAGCCCTCTTATCCGTGCCCTTGAACACCATGTGCTCGTGCACGTGCGCGAGGCCGTATTCCCCTTCCGTCTCGCAGGCGCTCCCCGTCTTCACCCATACGTTCACCGCCACTACCGGGGCCGAACGGTTCTCCTCGAGTATGATCGTCATTCCGTTATCGAGCTTGTATCTGGTAATCCCGTTTAAAGTCTCTTTTTTCAGACTTTCGTTATCCATCTCGTTCTCCTCTCTCTGGCAAGAAACTACCATAATACCCAGAATGACGGCAAGGAACGCGGAAATTATCGAGATCCGCGCGCGACCCCTGTCTGAATTGCAAATTCCCTTAAAGACATGCCTCTCTTTAACACCTGCTGTCATCGGCGACTCCGCTCTGCGTTCGTATTTGGATGTCGAATTGTGGGGTTTGTACCCGTAATAAGATAACGGGAAATATCCCCCTATCAAGGACAAAAAACTATTAAAATGCAATATAATGTGTAATTGCAGGTAGTTGCGGCTTTAATTAATCGCCCGGTTTCCCCGGTGCAGGCTGTTCCTCCGCCCCGTGCTTCCCGGTCAGGTACCCGAGGGCATGGAGCACGAGCCCCGAGACCGAATAGAGATAGACGAGGAATATGAACATGATCTCCGGGTTGGTTATCACGGCCGCGATTATTATCGCAGCGACGACGAGGGCGTTGAAAGGCCCCCCCAGCCTGAGTGTGGGCTGCTTCGAGTACTTTACGTTGCTCACCATGAGGAGCCCTATAACGGGGGCGGCTATCAGGTAATACCAGAGCACTCTATCATCGGGCCAGATCCTGAGGGACGAGAGCAGCATCAGCGGGGCCACCATCAGTCCCGCGGCTATTGGGCTCGGGAGCCCGGTAAAGTTGAACCTCTCCACATTGGCCGACTGCACGTTGAAGCGGGCGAGCCTCAGCGCGGCGCAGACTACGTAGACTATGACGGCCATCAAACCGAGCTTCCCCTTGTCCATGAGCGTCCAGACGTATATGAGCACCGCAGGGGCCACGCCGAACGATACGACGTCCGAGATGGAATCGTACGAAAGGCCGAAATTGCTCTCGTGCTTTATGAACCTCGCGAGTCTCCCGTCGAGCGTGTCGAAAAAGAAGGATATGACTATGAAGGCGCCCGCCCACCAGAATTTCCTGAATGCCCAGGGGTCGGAGGCGCTCCCCGCGCCCATGGCCGAGACTATCTCTATCGAGGTCAGTATGGACAGTATGCCGAAGCACAGGTTTCCGGTCGTGAATATATTCGGCAGAACGGGCATAACTTTCTGCCGCTTCGATTTTTTCCTTCTCACGCCCTGTTCCCGTCTAGCCATGCTATTATGCTCTCCCCTGCCTTTACCCTGTTTCCGACGCTCACTTCTATTATACACCCCTCGGGCAGATAGACGTCCACCCTCGAGCCGAACTTAATCATACCGTACCTCTCGCCTTTTTGAAATTTCATATCGATGTCCGCGTACGAGATTATCCTCCTGGCGAGGAACCCCGCTATCTGGGAGACTACTATCTTTTCCCCCTCCGGCGTCTCGATAAGCGTGGAGAGCCTCTCGTTGTCGTCAGACTTCCTCTTCATCCCGTCGGAGAAGAGCCAGTCCGGCATGTGCGCGATATTGAAGCTCCCGGGGGAGTATTTCGTCCCGACTACCTTTCCCCTGACGGGCATCCTGTTTATGTGACAGTCGTAAAGGGCGAGCGAGATGCTTATCCTCGTCATGGGCGCGCCCAGGAAGTCCCTCTCGTAAATCCCTTCCACCATGACGACGCTCCCGTCGGCGGGCGAAACGATGGAGTCCGGGTCGTCCGGGACCTCGCGCTCCGGGTCGCGGAAGAAAAAGAGGGTGATTACGGCGAGGACCGCGAAAACAACGGACAGTATCGTGAAATTGAATATGGCGGCGGCCCAGGCGAGTATTGCAAGTATGCCGAGGTAGGTGAAACCCTCGGTGGCTATGGGAGACCGCTTTCGTTCCATCAGTTCTTAGTCTTGTCGACCAGCTTCTTTTTGAATAGAGAGCTCATCATCTTGCGGAGCTGTCCGCCGATGTCCTCTATCGGGTGGGTCTCCCCTTTCTTCATCAGGGCGTTATAGACAGGGCGTCCGGCCCTGTTCTCGAGTATCCACTCCCTCGCGAACTCGCCGTTCTGTATGGAGGTGAGGATCCTCTTCATTTCCTTCTTCGTTTCTTCGTTGACGACCCTGGGCCCCCTCGTGATGTCCCCGTATTTCGCCGTGTCGCTTATAGAATAGCGCATATTCGATATGCCGCCCTCGTAAATGAGATCGACTATGAGCTTCACCTCGTGGCAGCACTCGAAATACGCCATCTCGGGCGGGTATCCGGCCTCGACGAGGGTTTCGAACCCCGCCATGATCAGGGCTGTGAGCCCTCCGCAGAGTACGGTCTGCTCCCCGAAAAGGTCGGTCTCGGTCTCGTCCTTGAAAGTGGTTTCTATTATACCTGCGCGCCCTCCGCCTATGGCTCCCGCGTATGCGAGCGCAATCTCCTTCGCCTCCCCTGTCGCGTCCTGGTGGATCGCCACCAGCATCGGCACGCCGGCCCCTTCGACGAACTGCCCCCTGACGGTGTGCCCGGGGGCTTTCGGGGCCACCATGAATACGTCCACGTTGGGCGGCGGCACTATCTGCCCGTAGTGTATGTTGAATCCGTGGCTGAACGCGACGGCGTTCCCGGCCTCGAGCCCTCCCGAGATGCCTTCGTTGTAGATCCCCGCCTGGCTCGTGTCAGGCGCGAGTATCATTACTATGTCCGCCCACTTCGCGGCCTCGTCCACGGGAAGGACATTGAACCCGGCTTCCCTGGCCTTTTCCCAGCTCCCGCTCCCTTCCCGGAGGCCTACGGCTACGTGCATGCCGCTGTCTCTCAGGTTCTGGGCGTGCGCGTGTCCCTGGCTCCCGTATCCGACTATCGCTATCTTTCTCTTTTTCAGCTTTTTCAGATTAATATCGCTGTCGTAGTAAACCTTCATTTCTCCTCTCCTTTAGTCTTCGTGAGTTTGGATTCGCGCTTCATGGCGACTGTCCCGGTCCTGGCGAGCTCTTTTATCCCCATGGGATGCAGGAGCTCGATAAAGGCGGTTATTTTATCCTTGTCACCGGTAAGTTCAAGCGTGTAGGACTTGGGCCCGACGTCCACGACCTTGGCCCGGAAAATGTCCGCCGTCCTCAGTATCTCCGCCCTCGTTTCGTCCCTCGCGTCCATGCGCACGAGCACCATCTCCCTCTCCACGCGCACCTCGTCCGTGAGGTCGCTCACCTTTATCACGTTCACCATGTTGTTGAATCTCTTGATTATCTGCTGGATTATGAAATCGTCCCCGGTCGTTACGAGAGTTATACGCGACGTCTCAGGGTCGAGCGTCTCCCCGACGTTCAGGCTCTCGATGTTGAAACCCCTGGCGCTGAATAGACCGGCGATCCTCGAAAGGACGCCTGACTCGTTATCGACAAGAAGCGTTATGGTGTGCCTCACTGGTAATAAACCTCCGGTTATGATCGACTGAAACTTTACTTCCGATAGGGGAAAAAGACAAAAGAGTACCCTACTTTATAAAGAAAGCTCTCTCATTATACACGATCTTTCTTGTTAAGCCATATCGGCGACGTCAGCCATATTCTCCAAATGAGTGCCGGGACCGAGTATCATTTCGTTCATCGCGCCTCCGGGTGCGATCATCGGGTAGACGAGCTCCTCGCAGTCGACGAATATCTCCATGAGGACGACGCCTTCGGTCGAGAGACCCTCTTTAAGGGTCGCTTCGAGGTCTTCGGGCTTTTTAGCCTTGAGCCCCTTTGCTCCGAAGGACTCGGCGAGCTTGACGAAGTCAGGCAGGACGTCGAACTTCGAGGCGGAATAGTTCCCGTTAAAGAACATGGTCTGCCACTGTCTGACCATGCCGTGGTGGCCGTTATTGAGGAGGACGATCTTGATATCCATGTTGTTCTCGACGGCGGTAGCGAGCTCCTGCATGTTCATCTGGAAGCTCCCGTCCCCGCAGACGCTTATGACCGTCTTGTCGGGCCTCGCGAATTTAGCACCCATCGCCGCCGGGAACCCGAACCCCATAGTCCCGAGTCCGCCCGATGTAATGTGCGTCCTCGGGTATTTGAACTTGTACCACTGTGCGACCCACATCTGGTGCTGTCCGACGTCGGATACGATGACCGCTTCGCCGTCCGTGATCTTGCTGAGCGTGTCTATGACGTAAGAGGTGAGTATCTTGTCCCCGTTCTGGTTGTAACTGAGCGGGTGCTGCTTCTGCCAGTCCTTTATCTGCCCCGTCCATTCCTTCCGGTTCGTCTTCACCTTCGCCGGAAGCATTTCGAGCATCTGTTTCAGTACTTCCTTCGCGTCCCCTACTATGGGGCAGTGAACGACTATATTCTTGTCTATAGTGGCGGGGTCTATGTCTATGTGAATTATCTTCGCGTTGGGCGCGAACTTGGCGAAATTGCCGCCTGTCGCACGGTCATCGAACCGCGCCCCTATCGAGATTACCAGGTCGCATTCGTGCACCGCCATGTTGGCGGCGTACGAGCCGTGCATCCCGAGCATGCTTATGAAGAGCGGGTCGTCAGCTGGGTAAGCCCCCAAGCCCATGAGGGTGAGGGTTACGGGTATCTGGAGCCTGTGCGTGAGCTCTTTCAGCTCTTCCGTGGCCCCCGACCATATAAGCCCGCCCCCTCCGAATATGAGCGGCCTTTTCGCGGCGAGAATCAGATCGACCGCGCGTTTTATCTGGCCCGGGTGGCCTTTCTTAGGCGGTTTATACCCCCTCAGGCTTATTTCGCCCGGTATCACGAACTCGTCCTCGCCTATGAGGACGTCTTTGGGCATGTCGACGAGCACCGGGCTCGGCCTGCCCGTTGACGCGATGTAGAACGCCTCCTTTATGGCGCGCGGGAGGTCTTTGGTCCTTCTGACCAGGTAGTTGTGTTTGGTACAGGGGCGCGTTATTCCGATATGGTCCGCTTCCTGGAACGCGTCGCTCCCCAGATAAGGGAGCGGGACCTGTCCCGTGAATACGACGACGGGAGAGGAATCCATCTGCGCCGTGGCTATGCCCGTAACGGTGTTTGTCGCGGCGGGGCCCGAAGTGCAGAGCACTACACCGGACTTGCCCGACGCCCTCGCATAGCCGTCCGCCATATGCGTCGCGCCTTGCTCATGCCTGGCAAGAACGTGCCTTATCCTGTCCGAGTACTTGGGCATTACGTCGTACACCTTGAGCACGTACCCCCCCGGCAGCCCGAACACCACGTCTATGCCCTCGTGTATCAGAGTCTCGAAAAACATCTCGGCACCGATCATTCTTGCCATTTTAAAATTACCCCCGTGTTTTATGCGGGCCGCTTATCGTCACGGAGCGGCGCGCAGTTTTATTTATGCTTCAATTCCGCAATCTTCGCTTCCATCCTGTCTTTGAGCGAAAGCTTTACCTTTTTCAGTTTCCTGACTTCCATTTCGTCGTCGAGAGTGAGAGTGCCTTTACTCTCGAGGCTCCTGACTACATCGTCGAGCTCCCTGTGCTCGAAGTATAAGCGCTTAAACTCCTCGTCCGCTTCGAGCAGCTTTTCTATTATGTCCGATTCGGTCATCTTGTCTCCCCTTTGCTGTTAATTCTGCGTCCGGTTTTCTTATATAAATCGGCGCTAGACCCAGAACCTCGTCCGAGTGCCCTTCCGTAAACCTTTTAAAACCGTAATATGCGAGGGATGAAGCCCTCGGGTAGTTCAAATAAGGAGGGCAGATCCTTAAGGCCTTCCCCCCCAACTCAATATCTTCCAGAAAATCCCTATAAAGTAAAGCTCCTTCGCCTATAAATATAGCTTCTTCCTTTATTATTTCCATAAGCGCAGCGGGCGACAGGATAGCATCTTCGGTAATCCTCGAGACCCCGCCGCCGTCCGTCCTGAAGAGGGCTGCATAGAGCTCCCCTTTCCTCGCGTCCGTGAGCGCGCAGACCTGAAATGGCGAGAACGGGAGATTCATGGCGAGGATTTCGAGAGAGGACACACCCGAGACGGGGATACCCAGCGAATACGCGAGGCCCTTGGCCGTCGAGATACCCACCCTGAGCGCCGTAAAGGAGCCGGGCCCGAGGGATACAGAAACGCCCCCGAGCTCTTTCCGCCCGATCCCGAGCTCTCCTAGGAGCCCGTCTATAGCGGGCACGAGCCTCTCCGAGTGGGAAGGGCCCATGTTCAGATAATATTCCCCCAAAACCCTGTCGTCTTCCGAGATAGCTATACTGCCCGAATAAGTAGATGTCTCGATCGCGAGTACTTTCATAATCAATATTATTAATCTATATGAAATTATAACGGATTGCCCGGTGAACGGAAAGGAGCGTGCGCTATCGCCTGTGCATAGGTTAGAACGGAAAGATGAGAATTATTTCGAGGTCTGGCGCCCGAAGGTCTCTTCCCTTATGAGTGAGCCCGAGCCCGATGTGATACCTTCTATCCTCATGGCGAGGTCGTTCCTGTTGGTCGCCTGTCTCATCGCCTCGTCGTAAGTGATCTTATCGCTCTTGTAGAGGTTGTAGAGGCACTGGTCGAAGGTCTGCATGCCGTAGTGGAGGCTCCCCTCCTGTATGGCCTGCCTGATCTCCCACGTCTTCTGCGGGTCGGAGATAAGGTCTTTCACCCTCTCGGTCGCAATCAGTATCTCGGCCGCGGGCACGCGCGACTTCCCGTCGGAGGTCGGTACGAGCCTCTGCGATATAATCGCCTTCAGCACCTGCGCGAGCTGGTACCTGACCTGGTTGTGCTGGTGGGGCGGGAATATCGTAAGCATGCGGTTTATCGATTCCTGAGCGTCGAGCGTATGGAGCGTTGTGAGCACCAGGTGCCCGGTCTCAGCCGCCGAAAGGCATATCTCCATCGTTTCGAGGTCCCTCATTTCGCCTACCAGTATCACGTCCGGGTCTTCCCTGAGTGCGGCCCTCATGGCGTTCGCGAAGGACAGCGTGTCAATGTTTATCTCCCTCTGGTTTATATAGCTCGTATGGTCCTCGTGCATATACTCGAGAGGGTCCTCGACTGTAATTATGTGCCTCGCCCTGTTCCGGTTGATGTAATCGACTATCGCGGCAAGCGTGGTCGATTTACCGCTGCCGGTCGTGCCCGTGACGATCACGAGGCCCCTCTCCTCGTTCGCTATCTTCTCCATAACGGGCGGGAGGTTGAGGGAGCTGAAATTGAGTATGTTGTACGGGATCGCCCTGATGGCTATAGAAAGCGTCCCCCTCTGCTGAAAGATATTGACCCGGAACCGGGAGAGGCCGCTTATGCTGTAGGCGAGGTCCATCTCGTAGAGCGTCTCGAACCTCTCGCGCTGTGCGGGGTTCATCATATGGTGCGCCATGTCCCTCACGTCGTCCGCCGTGAGCATTGGCGCGTTCTTCACCGGAGTGAGCTTCCCCTCGACGCGCAGTATG
>DATIET010000355.1:0-2084 GCA_035455615.1 Thermodesulfobacteriota bacterium | reverse complement strand
TACCCTGGAGAGCTCTTCGCCGAGAGACTCCGCAAGCCTGAGAGAGACGCTTCCGTTCCTCCTCAGGAAACCGAGGAAATCCCCTTTATCCATGAAGCTCAGCTGCGACACCTCGACAGTACGCGCGGTGAAATCATGGGGCTTTCCTGATAGAGCGGCTCTGATTCCGATAACGCTGCCGGCGGAAGGATACCCCGCGACGAGGCTCTTGCCATCGGGGGAATGAGCGGATAGCTTGACGCGGCCCGAGCAGATACAATAAATTCCACGCGGTTCTTCTCCCTTCAGGAATAATACGACATCTTTCGGATAAACAAACCTCTGCAGCATGCCCTCGAACTCCAGGACGCCCGAATTATCGAGCCCCGACAATATAGTGCCCGCCCTAAGGCTGCAGGTGCTGCAGCTTTTAAATTTGTGTCTCACAGGTACTATCCCTCTCGGACGTTTCACCCTCGTAGCCCTTCGGCACGTAAACGCAGAAGGGCTCAGACTCCATGTAATCTCCGGTCACGGCGTATGCCCTAGCCCTCGATCCGCCGCATATGTTCCTGAACTCGCACGCGCCGCACTTCCCCTTGAGCCTGTCGTAGTCCCTTATCTCCCTGAATAGCGGCGAGTTTCTGTATATATCGACTATGCTCCCGTTCTTTACGTTGCCCCCCGACAAGGGCAGGAACCCGCTCGGATAGACCTCGCCCGTGTGCGAGACGAAGGCGAAGCCCCTACCGTCATTTATCCCCCGGGGCGCCCTGCCTATACCGTCCCGCTTCCTTTCCGCCGCGGCGTCGAGCGGGCATTTGCCGGCCCTCGACTCCATTACCCTCGCCCGGGTCGTGAATCTTCTGTAATGAGGCGCTTCCGTCGACTTGATGTCGTACGGCATCGCCCTGGAAAGCTCGTACATCTTTGCGAAGACCTCCTCATATTCCTCTCCGCTCACACTATCGGCCGCCCTCCCCCGCCCCGTCGGTACGAGGAAGAACACGCTCCAGAGAACCGGGTTGAAAGCGCCTATGAGCTTCGCGATGTTGTCGAAGTCGCCGACGTTGTATTTAGTCACGGTCGTATTGACCTGAATCGGGATGCCCTCGCTGGCGCAGAGGGAAAGGACCTCGATAGTCCTCAAGTAACTCCCGTTAACACCCCTGAACGAATCGTGTACGAGGGGCGTCCCACCGTCGAGGCTCACTGCCATTCTCGATATTCCGGCCTTCTTCAGCTTGAGAACAGATTCGTCAGTGAGAAGCGGTGTCACGCTCGGTGATACGGTCGTCCGTAATTCCTTCTCCACGCCGTAGGCGATGAGCTCGTATATATCTTCCCTTTTAAGCGGGTCGCCGCCGGTGAGCACGAGGAGCGGCGATCCGAACCCTGCTATATCGTCTATGAGGTTACGCCCCTGGTAAGTGGTGAGCTCGCGCGGGTCTCTCCGCGTCCTCGCGTCCGCCCTGCAGTGAAGGCATGCAAGATCGCACGACCGGGTCACCTCCCAGATCACGATGAACGGGGATTGAGAAAAATCAATTTTATCCGGCCGAATTTGTATTCCCATATATCCTCGTACTCCAGAGACTTACCCGTTATAATTTGCAACCGCTGTGCCAGAGACCGGATCTAGGGATTTAAGCCAGGTATCGGACGTTTATCGTTGGAATCCCCGGTAGTTAGCATAATTCAGCCCGCTTTCTCCGGGAATAGCCGGTACGGGGCCCGCTTCCCATACCCGCCCCCTCCGTCAGACTTTCTGACAACTTACACCCCGCCGGGCGCTGTCCCGCCGCAAATAATGAATAAATCGCTGGCACTTTAATTGCCTTTTCATTAACGGAGAGAGCTACAGGGTGTAATGAATGAGACACACTCATAATCCGGGAATTGGCGCAGGCGGCGTTATGAACAAGAAACCGCGTATTATCGTTATAGGCGCGGGTATTACGGGTCTCAGCGCCGCATACAGGCTCACAGGCCTCAGCGCCGGGCGGGGGCTGTCTTTAGATGTGACTGTGCTTGAAGGCAGGGAGAGGCCGGGGGGAGTTATATCGACTAGACACTCCCGGGGCTTTATCGCGGAAGAAGGCCCC
>DATIET010000354.1:0-3192 GCA_035455615.1 Thermodesulfobacteriota bacterium | reverse complement strand
GTCGAGAGGCTCAATCACAAGGGGATTATAATAGGGAAGAAGGGGGAGATGCTGAAAACGATAGGCAGCCCGGCGCGCGAAGATATTGAAAGGGTGCTCGGGACAAAAGTGTTTCTCGAGCTCTGGGTGAAGGTAAGTGAGAGGTGGTCGGACAGGGAGAATCTGATCAGAGATTACGGTTATGGGAACTGACATATGAAGAAAGGGTCTGTTCTCGGATTCCTTAACGACAATTATTTGATAATACTGATTTTTATCGCGGGT
Organism: Thermodesulfobacteriota bacterium; assembly: GCA_035455615.1. Classification (GTDB taxonomy): domain Bacteria; phylum Desulfobacterota_D; class UBA1144; order Nemesobacterales; family UBA2774; genus 2-12-FULL-53-21. The sequence continues at coordinate 2,928 of DATIET010000354.1, read as the reverse complement.
GTCATACTGAGGTTTTATGACCTCGGCGGGGAGAGCGTGTGGTATGACGAAGCGGTCTCGATCGCGGTCTCCAAGTTCGGATTTGCGGACATCGTCAAATGGGTTTTCGATAATCCGGCTGAGACTAATCCGCCGTTTTATTATATGATCCTCAGTTTTTGGGTCCCCGTTTTCGGTGATTCCGAATTTATCGCAAGGGTGCCCTCGGCCGTGTTAGGCTCATTATCCATTTTCGCCGTATACGCCCTGGGCAAGCTCCTCTATAATAAGAAGACGGGGCTCATCGCTGCGCTAATAGTCGCTGCATCTGTTTTTCACATCAGATACGCTCAGGAAGCGAGGGGTTATACCCTCATGGTCTGCCTGATGCTGGTTTCCTACTACTGTCTGCTCCAGCTCACGATTAAAAATAGAACGACATACGCCGTCATGTACGTAGCTTCTACCGCACTTCTCGTCTATACGCATTATTACGGAGTTATGATCATTCTGGCTCAGAATATTTTCTGTTTCACGCTTCTTATCCGTAATAAGAAAATCGGGGAGCTCGGTTTGGGCGGGTGGTTCAAGCTTCAGGTGATAACCGCCTTATTTCTACTGCCCTGTTTCGTGCTTCTAGCGGTAATTACGCTCAAGATACAAAAAGGGTTCTGGATCCCCGAGCCGAGCTCTGAAGATATATGGCAATATTTCGCGATCTATTCCGGGTCGATCTATCTGTTTATTTTATTTCTGGCATTCTCGTTGTATTCGGTAATCGGCCTTAGAAAAGTCAAGTATTCAAGGCGAGCCGACAAGTCGGCGAAATCCGTGAATGAACGACCGGGCGCGCTGGGGATATCGCAAGGGCGGAGGCTCTATATGCTCCTTCTGTGGATGCTCGTGCCCGTCGTCGTTCCGTTTCTGATCTCGCTCGTTTCTTCTCCGATTCTGATATTCCGTTATACCATCGGGGCTTCTCTCGCCTTTTATCTGCTCGCCTCTCACGGGATCGGGAATTTAAACAACAGGCGGCTGATCCTGGCCGCAGCGGGACTCATAATTATTTTTTCTTATTTCAATATCAGCGCCTATTATAAAACCGTCGGTAAACATCAGTGGAGAGAGCTGATGAGCTATATAGAATCTAACGCGCGAAGCGGCGATGTAATAGTAGTTTCGCCGAACTATGAAAGGATAACCGCTGAGTACTATAACAAAAGGCATGATTTAAAAATAATTCCGCTCGCGAAGACATTTCCTTCATTAGAAGGTATGGGTGACGGAAACGTATGGTTTGTTTTTCATGCTCATCCTGAAAGCCGGGCGAATTCCAGGGCGGGGCTCGGGGGAAGGTATGCCATTACCGAAAAGAGCTATAATAAACTCGATCTGTTTCAGCTGAGGGAAAAAAGCAGCTATTAATTGAGGGTAATAATAAATTCACGTTCCCGGAACTTTACTATCGCCCTTTGAATTGAGGCTTCCTCTTCTCGGCGAACGATCTCTGCCCTTCCTTATAGTCCTCGCTTTCCTGTACGGTCAGGGTCATTTTTTTTAAAAGCTCTTCGTCAGACCCGCTGATCACCTGGTTCCTCTGCCATATGTTCACCATCTCCTTGAGCGCTTTCAGGGAGAGGGGGGCGTTTTCAGTTATTTCGCCGACCATGTCCTTCGTGAATTTCTCGATCTCGGGGCCGGGAACTGTAAAGTTGATCAGCCCGATACTTTCGGCCCTCTCAGAGCTTATAGGCCTTCCCGTAAGGAAGAGTTCCTTCGTGTATCCGGGTCCGATAAGGTTCAGGAACCTCCGGACGCCCCTGTACGAGTATATAACCCCCAGCTTTGCAGGCGGCATTCCGAAAAGGCAGTCTTTCACCGCGATCCTGATATCGCAAGTGGCGGCGATCTCGAGCCCGGCCCCGAAAGCGTGTCCGTTCATCATCGCGATTACCGGGTAAGGGAAATTCTCGATTGATTTAAGTGCCTTAGGAAGTGGGTTGTCCCCGGAATGGTTCCTCACCATGTCGTTTTTGCCGATCGAGTTTATGTCGTAGCCCGAAGAAAATGCCTTGTCCCCAGCCCCCCTGATGACTACACACCTGGTTCTGTCTGCCCTCCGTAACCTCTCAAGCGCCGATTCCAGACCCAGAAGCATTCCGGGGGTAAGGAGGTTCCTCTTGTCGGGTCTGTTGAAAATAATCCTGCAGACCGTTCCCTCCTCCTCCACTATCAGCTCATTTTTATCAGGCATGCGGGCCTCCGGAGCAGTTATCAAGGATCATCATTTTAGTATCGACACCCGGGATGCTTTGTCAAATTCCGGGGCCCGGGTCGAGTAAGGACTGGAGCAATTTGAAAAATTTAGTTATCATTAGTAACTTATTAATTGCGGGGAGTGATAAAATGCCACTATTCGAGTACGACTGTGACAAGTGTATCGACAAGTATAATAGGGATATAGACGCTCTGGTCGCCAAGCTGAATAAGACCAACGCGGCTAAGATTAAAAAGGAGAATCCCGGTTTTCTGTATATAGAGGTTACAGACGGCGATAAGAACAAAGAGCTCTTTACGCTCGGCGAGAAGGGCGCCGGCAGGAGCGCGAGAAGGTTTCGTTACAAGCTGGATAATAACAAAATACTCTACCTGGAGCTGAAGAATTTTAGATTTAGCTCGCTCGCTTACGAGGGCGAAGTGGATAAGGACCTGAAATGTCCGCTTTGCGGGACGAAAGACGTCCGCAGGGTGTTCTCTACTTTCAAGGCTATATTCGACGACAAGAGCAAGAGGGCGCCCGGTCCGGGTGACGAGCTCAGATGGCATTTTGAGTATAAAGAGCAGAAAGACGAGGAAATGAGGAACGACTGGGTCGGACAGCAACACTTGAATCAGTATTTCAACACATAATAAAAACATAGGGAGAGAGAATTAGATGCCGCTTTTCGA
>DATIET010000353.1:0-8212 GCA_035455615.1 Thermodesulfobacteriota bacterium | reverse complement strand
AGGAGTTGCGGGAGGGATAGCCGCAGCACAGCTTGAGAAGCTCCTCGGGAGCAAGCTGTCGCTCGATGTCATAAGCGTCGGAGGCGGCACCGACGGACCGCAGGTAGAGGTGGGGAAATATCTTACACAGGACCTTTACATCGCTTACGAGAGGGAAACCACACAGTCTCTGCTCGATTCGACCACCATCACTGAAAACAGGGTGCTCCTCGAATACACGGTCTTTAAAAACGTCACCATAAACGGCGACGTCGGAGGGGAAAACCCCGGCGTCGACGTGTTCTATAACTTTAATTATTAATCCCGGCCTTACTGTTTATTGCAGGTTCTGATTTGACGCGGCCTCACCCGCGGGGACAGGCACGGGGGACGCATGGTGGACCACAAGACGCCAGGAAGAGCCCGAGAGCTCGAATACGTTAGTCGACTGTGCGTAACCGAACCGGGCTTGGTCTCCCGCCCCCTGGCTTATCTTCTCTATACAGATTACCCACGCCATCTCACCCGCGACATAAGCCTTTATGTCGGTAATCTCGATATGCGCGGGAGGGCCCGCCTGAAATATATTCTTCCAGCTCTCTTTTATCGCTTCCCATCCGTATAGCATCGGCCAGCCGGGATGGACGCACTTGGCCTTGGGCCCGTTAAGCCACACTTCGTACATCGAATCCGCATCCCCATCGCGTAGAGCCTTGTAGAATCTCGAATTCGCTTTTAACACTTCTTCCTTGCGGTTTACTTCCACGTGTCACTCCCGTGTGATCAGGTTTCCAGGTCCGGCATTCCGTAACCTAGCATACCTATTTAACGACTCTTGAGCCAATTCGAGGCTCTCGGTCCTGCGTATCCCTGATGAGCGCATCTATTTCCTCGATCACCATTGAGTCGTTCTCGAGCTTCATATGTTCGAGTAGGGTGTTCTTCGATCCCTCGCCTTCCAGTTTCCAGAGCGCCCAGGCCGCGTGGGCACGCACGAGCGGCTCTCTATCAGCGAGGTATTCTTCAATCGCGGGGACGAGGCCCCTATCCCCGGAATTGCCCATAGCGATGAGGACATTACGCAATAACCCCTTTCTCTTGGTCCGCCTGACAGGGCTCCCCTTGAACCGCGCGCCGAACTCTTCGGGACCGAGCCCTGAGAACGAACGGAGCCCGGGGTTGTAAAGACCTTCCCTCGGCTGAAAGCCCGGCTCGGCGGACTTCTCCGCTTTTTTGTTCCAGGGACAGACATCCTGGCATATATCGCAGCCGAAAATATTATTGTCGATCCTGTCCCTTAATTTTTTCGGTATGCCGTCTTTCAGCTCTATGGTCAGATAGGATATACAGAGCCTCGAATCGAGCACGTAAGGCTCAGTGATAGCGCCTGTCGGGCAGGCGTCTATGCACCGGGTGCACGTGCCGCACCTGTCGGGGGCGGGGTTATCGTAGTCGAGCTCCATGCTGGTGATAATCTCGCCGAGAAAAATCCAGGAACCGATTCTCTGGTTTATAAGACAGGTGTTCTTCCCGGTCCAGCCTATGCCTCCGTACTTTCCGTAGACCCTTTCGAGCACTGGTCCGGTATCTATGTAACGGCGTGAGGCCGATCCGGGAGGGGCTTCCCCGGAGATGAAGTCCTCGAGCGCCCTGAGCCTATCGTCCATGACCGCGTGGTAGTCCTCCCCCCACGCATAACGCGCGATCCATCCCCTGCTCCTATCATCAGCCTCGGTCGAATAGGGGAAATCGGTATTGTAATTGAGCCCGCACGTGATCACGGATTTCGCGCCGGGAACTATCCGGCCCGGGTCCTCCCTCTTTTCCGGGTTTTTCTCCATATATTTCATCTTCCCCGCGTACCCCCTCGACAGCCACTCCTTATAGAACTGGCTTTCAGGAAAGCTTCCGGCGGGAGAGATCCCGACCAGATCGAAGCCGATCTCGTACGCCTTCGACTTTACGGAGTCAGTGAACTCCTTGATCCCCATGGGATCTAATTTTATCACATAAGTCATGCCGGAAGGGAATTCGAAGAATGAGGAGAAACGTACTGCGGCTACTCGGACCAGCCGCCGGGATATTTTTTAGCCACCAGGATCAGCGCCGCGATCTCGCTCACCGCCCCGCTGCCCGCAGAGTAGGCAGCGAAATAGGATTCCGCTTTAACGCGGAGCGGGGCGTCCTGCGTGACCGCAGTGAAGATAACTTTTTTCATTACCGGGATGTCCGTATGGTCCCTGCATATGAACGCAACCTGATCGTCGGAGACCGCGTAATCGACTTTTATCCCGGAATAGAACCGGGAATTTTCAAAAATCCCCTGGTGGAGGGTTATTCCCAGCCGCTCCGCCGCTGACGAAATCAGCTCGTTTTTGGATTTCGAAAACGCCACGAATTCCACGTCATTATTCTTGAGCGCGCGGATATTAAATCCGTTCGGCCCGTGCGCCCCGTGAACCGGCTCGCCGTCCGATACGAAGCCGTCCGCGTTGACCAGTACGAGCTTTATCCCGGCGAGCTTTTTAACGAGGTCCGTCCTGAGTTTTTGAAACATACGCACCTGACCCGTTTAATAATAACACGCCCTCAATTTTATGTTATCGGCTTCATAATACAAGTGGTGAGGGCAAGACGCCCTATGTATAATCTTAAGTTAGATGATCCCTCTCCGAGATACGACCAGATCTCCCGGATTCCCTTATGTGAACATTATACTCATAGTACTGAATGTCCTGATATTCCTATACGGGTATTCAATCGGCGAATATGTGAATGTTTTTATATCCCGTTACGGACTCATACCCGCCAATGTATTTTCAGCTTCTCCCGATACGGATCTCACTGACCGTATCTACCCTTTTGCGACCTCGATGTTCCTTCACGGCGGGTGGCTCCACCTTATCGGCAACATGCTCTTCCTCTACATATTCGGGGATAACGTCGAGGGCAGGATGGGACATTTCAGGTACCTCGTCTTTTATATTCTATGCGGGCTCATCGCCGCACTCTTTCAATTCGTCACGAATATACATTCGATAATACCGATGGTCGGGGCGAGCGGGGCGATCTCGGGCGTGCTCGGAGCCTACATGACATTCTATCCGAGGTCCAAGATCCTGACGCTCGTGCCGATTTTTTTCTTCATACAATTCATACACATCCCCGCCGCGGTATTCATATTCGTATGGTTCCTGATTCAATTCCTGAGCGGGCTCGGCACTCTGACCGCCCCCAAAGAAACGGGGGGAGTCGCATTCTGGGCGCACATAGGGGGCTTCGTCGCGGGCCTCATGCTTGCGCGTTTCTTTGACCGTAGGTCTTATGCCCGTGAGGCGCCGACTGGGAGGTATTTTCATTAAGACAAGACGGCCATATAATTTTCCTTCGACTCATACATATTATATAATGACACGAATATTAAATCGCGTGCTGCGGGGGAATGGCTATGCCCGGGACGAAAGGACGTAAAAAGAATATACTCGCCATTCTCGTGGGGGGCGGGCCTGCGCCGGGCATAAACGGCGTCATCAGCGCATCGACGATCGAAGCCGTTAACAGGGGCATCGAGGTGATCGGGATCAGGGAAGGCTTTAAGTGGCTTGCAGAAGGCGATACGAGCCGTATCGAGAAGCTGACGATACGGGACACGTCGCGCATACACAACACAGGCGGCTCCATCATAGGCATTTCGAGGGCTAACCCCGCGTCGAGCACTGAGAGGATGAAGAACACGATCCGCGGTCTTACGAAGCTCGGCGTGAGATACCTCATAACGATAGGCGGCGACGGTACGATGTTCCTCGCAAGCGAGGTGGAGAAGGCCGGCGGCGGCAGGATAAAGGTGGCGCACGTCCCGAAGACCATAGACAACAATATTCCGCTGCCGGGATACATACCGACATTCGGTTTCGAGACAGCCCGGCACATAGGCACAAAACTCGTCCACTACCTCATGGAGGACGCAAGGACGACGAACAGGTGGTTCTTCGTAGTTACGATGGGGAGAAAGACGGGACACCTCGCTCTCGGGATAGGTAAAGCCTCGGGGGCCACCCTGACCTTGATTCCCGAGCAGTTCGGCGAGGGCAAAATATCCCTCGGGAATATCACGACCATTCTCGAAGGCGCTATAATAAAACGCCTCGCGTCCGGGAGGGGGGACGGGGTAGCCATACTCGCCGAGGGACTCACCGAGAAGCTCGACGAGGAGGAGCTTAATAATCTGAAAGACCTGAGCAGGGACGAACTCGGTCGCATACGGCTCTCGGAGGTCGATCTCGGCGAGCTGCTGAAGCATGAAACGATGAGGTCTCTAGCTGAAAAAGGTATCAACGTCAGAGTGATAGAAAAGACGATCGGTTATGAGCTAAGGTCGGCGCCGCCCATACCCTTCGACGCGAAATACACGCGCGACCTCGGTTACAGCGCCGTAAAATATCTTCTCAGCGGCGGCTCGGGAGCGGTAATATCGATTCAGACCGGAAGAATGAACCCGATTTATTTCGATGAAATCATAGACCCTGTGCTGAATCAGCCCAGGATAAGGTACGTCGATATAAACACAGAATCATACGAAGTGGCCCAGAAGTATATGATCAAGCTTAGTAAAGACGACCTCACCGACAGAAAGAAATTGAGGGCTCTAGCCAAGACCGCGAACATGAAGCCCGGAGACTTTAAGAGATATTTTTCGGGCGCGGTATGAGAGCCGAACCATCTAAATAAAATCTTGACGCTAAGATTAGGAACCCGAAAGTCGGGACAGAAATTAATTTATAGTACAATCAAAAATTCGGCATTAGACAGCGTGATGTTTGGTTTTTTTAAGAAAAGCACTTAATTATGTATCTCAAACCATTGACATTCATATTAAATTATGATAAAAAAAAGCCAATGTTTTACAGGTATTTACTACCACTTGCCGGTACTATAACTCTCCTTCTGATCGGTTGCGGAGCCAAGTCCCCCACTAGCAGCACGTCAGGTCCCGCCATTTCGGGAATCCGTCTCGAGGATACTGAAATCGACTCCGAGATTAAAATAGACGACGAGGATACGGGAGCCGGGACTGTCGAAGACACAAGGTCGAGCTTCTTCATTCTCAATCCTCAGGTGCAGGGCTGGAGGACCTACTATTACATCGAGAACATATTCGATCAGTTCCCCGACGTGGCCCCCGACACGGAAAAAGAAATACCGGTCGTTCTGAACGACAAGGTCATCCACTACATGGTCTATTTTCAGAACCAGGGGCGGAGGTCCTTCAGCATCTGGCTAGAGCGCTCGGGCAAATATATCCCCCTGATGAAGGAAATCCTTTCGCAGAGGGGTATGCCCACCGACCTCGTGTACCTCGCAATGATAGAAAGCGGGTTCAACGTCAAGGCTGAATCCCATGCCGCCGCGGTAGGGCCATGGCAGTTCATAAAGCCTACCGCTACGCGCTACGGGCTCAGGGTCGACGCCTGGGTGGACGAGAGAATGGACCCGAAGAAGTCCACGACGGCCGCCGCTGATTACCTGAGCGACCTCTACGCCATGTTCCAGTCCTGGGAGCTTGCCGCCGCCGGCTACAACTGCGGGGAAGACCGTGTCCAGGCCGCCATAGACAAATATCAGATCAATGACTTCTGGCAGATATCGGAGTTCACCCTGCCGACCGAAACCAAGAATTACGTCCCCAAGCTCATGGCCGCTCTCATAATCGCCAGGAGCCCCGAAAAATACGGGTTCGTCGGAATCGACTACCATGAACCCTCGTTCTATGAGACCGTCATGGTCCCTCCCCAAAAGAGCCTCAACGATATTGCGAGAGTGATAGGCGTAAGCCATTACACGCTCGTCGAGCTGAACCCGGCTATACTGCTCAATGCGACCCCTCCGGGAGGCCCTTACCAGATAAACGTCCCTCAGGGCTACGCAACCGTCACTTCTCAGAAAAGCAAGGAGCTCTATGCTCTCAAAGACATAAACCCGATGATTGCACAGAGGAGCGTCGGAGGCACGCACAGGGTGAGGCGGGGTGAGACCCTAGGCAGGATAGCCGCACGATACGGAGTCAGCGTGTCGAGCATAAAAAGGGCAAACGGCATGAAGGGCTCCACCATCAGAACGGGACAGGCGCTCAGAATCCCGGGCCTATCGGGCTCTTCGAGTTCCTATGCTTCGGAAGACAGCGGCTCGGTGACGGTTAAATACAGGGTAAGGCGCGGCGATACGCTGGGGGCAATAGCGGCCCGGCACAGGGTTAGTATCGCTTCGATAAAGAACGCCAATAACATAAGAAGCTCAATGATAAGGTCGGGACAGGTGCTCACAATCCCCGGATCCACCGGCCGGTATTACGATGCGGAAGTCGAGACGGTCAATGCCACCAAAGTAGCCAAACACAGGGTGCAGCCGGGTGAGACACTGGGCGGTATAGCGGCGAAATACAACGTCAGCATAACGACTTTAAAGCGGGCTAACGGTATTAAGAGCTCGACAATTATGTCGGGGCAGGAGCTGGACATACCCTACATAGCGAACGGGAGCACTTATACAGCGAGCTCCGAAGTTGCGTACACGGACACGACGGCAACATCCGTAACGACGACCAAAGCGGCGTCCCGGAACCCGGCCTCACGAGCATCCACGCGATATACGGTGAAATCTGGAGACACGCTGGGAAAGATAGCGGCGAGGCACGGCGTATCCGCGGCTGCAATACAGAGCGCGAACAATATGAAGGGCACGGTCGTTAAACGGGGAGAGACGCTAACAATACCGGGAACCTCTTCGGCGGTAGCCGCTGCGGCCACCGAGGTCATGGAGACAACGAGCTACAGCAGCGCCGGCAGCAGATACACGGTCGTGCGCGGGGACAGCTTAGGCAGCATATCACGGAAGTTCGGCGTATCGGTCGCATCCATACAAAGCGCCAACAACCTTAACGGCTCGGTTATCAAGTACGGGCAGGTGCTGACTATCCCGGGGACATCGAGTGCCTCGTACAAGAGCACGGGCACGGAGACGGCGAGCACAGTTACGAGCAGATACAAAGTGCAGCCCGGCGACACTCTCGGCAGCATAGCTGCAAAGCACGGCGTCGGAGTATCTTCACTAAAGAGCGCCAATAATCTGAGCGGCTCCGTTATCAGGTCGGGACAGGTGCTCACAATACCAGACGGAGGATACGCCTCCGCGAAATCTACGGCGAGCAGCAGCGACGTAATCAGCTACAGGGTCAAGAAAGGCGATACGCTCTGGGAGATCGCGAGCAGGCATAACGTATCGGTGGCAAGCATTCAGAAATGGAATAACCTGAGCTCGGCGGAGCTGACGCCCGGGGTCAGCCTCACTATCTACAAATAGAACCATCCGGCATACCAGCAGCGGTATCCATACCTTGCCCAGACAAACGGTAAATGAAAAAAGAACTTCGTAAAAAGCTCAGGATTTCCTATAACGTAAAGAGGGGGATCATCAGGGCGAGGCTCGAGGAGTTCCGGGAAGTTTACAGACAAGGGGATGACGGGAGGATATTCGAGGAGCTCGCGTTCTGTATATGCACGGCGGGGGCGAGCGCCAGGATGGGGCTCAGATCGATCGAGGCGTTGAGGGAGATTCTACTCGTCGGGAGTCTCAGAAAATTCAGGAGTACACTAAAAGGTATCCACAGATTCCCCAACTACAGACCGGCCTACATAATTCATACGAGGGAGTATTTGAGGCGCGAGCACGGGCTCAGGCTGAGGGACCTGATCGAGTCGTTCCCGGACCCGCTTGAGAGAAGGGACTTTTTCGCCAGGAACAGGGACATAAAGGGGATCGGGTACAAGGAGTCGAGCCACTTTCTAAGGAATATAGGCTACCAAGGTTACGCGATTCTCGACAAGCATATACTCAATACGCTATGCGAGCTCGGGGTGATCGGTAGCCCCAAGCCTCCCGGTACTAGAGATAAATATATCTCTATAGAAAATAGCCTCAGGGAATTTGCGAACGATATAGACATCCCCATGGACGAGCTCGACCTCCTGCTCTGGAGCGAGAAAACGGGGGAGGTGCTGAAGTAGGAGCGAGGAGTGATTCAGGATACAGGATTCAGGATGACAAAAATAAAAAACGATGAAAAGATGTGATTGCCGCGGTCGCGATCCTGAATCAAGTTCAGGACAGGCGCTCTCTCGCAACGACATCATAAGAAAGATTGACTGCGTATTAAGCGGGCTTCTGCGGTCCGCGCTCC
>DATIET010000352.1:0-2778 GCA_035455615.1 Thermodesulfobacteriota bacterium | reverse complement strand
AAATAATGCCGGGTGATATTAATCTCACGTGTTCACGGCAGGTTAGGGTGAGAGGGGGGGTTCCGGGGGTGCGTCGGGGACCGGCTATCGGAGCACATTCGGGACGGATTTGGGGGATAGTTTTTGAGATTTTGGAGAATTGCATTTTCCCCCTTTGGAAAAGGGGGATTCAGGGGGATTTAAAATAAAAAACAAAATCCTCCCTACTCCTCCTTTTTCAAAGGAGGGAATTAAAAACAAGGACTAACGGGATTAATTGGTCAGGCAGAGGTGTTGGAAGGTATGTACCATGAGCACACATTGTGTGCTAGAGCCAGCGGCGGACGCGATTTTTGTAGTCCGTATATTGAGCGCCGAACTTTTCTTCGAGGTATTGCTCTTCCCTCGCGATCACGCCCCTCTTCATTATGAATATAAAGACCGGAATGAGGATAATGATCCAGAGGTTGTTGAGGAGAATCGATACGGCGGCGAGAAAAATTATGAGCGATACGTACATCGGGTTCCTCGTGTAGGAGTAGATGCCGTCCGTGACGACAGTCGTCGCGGGCTTCCTCACATCTACATTGGTCCCAGCGCCCTTCATTTTGAATAACGCCAGGGACCCTATGACTGCGGACAAGATCAGGAGCGCCCCGCCCGTAAAGTATCTCGCGTTACCGTCTATGAAGGGGAGGGGCTGTATCAGGTTCGCCGCAAAGCCCGCAGCGATCATGATCAGCACGATAACCGGCGGGGGAGTTATGACTTTCGGATAGTCGCCGGAAGGGGCCGGCTTGCGGACACGCTTCGTTTTACTCATGCGGCTCCCCTCCGGGCCCGCCGAGCGGCTCTTCCCAGTCTGGCGGAGGTGGAGGGGGCGGAGCGTGAGCGTCGAACCTGTCTCCATGGAACCCTTCCATGAGGAACCGGGGGAACGGCGGCCCCGGCCCGCGCCTGATTATTTCGGCTACGGCTTTCCTTTCCTCGTAATTTAACTCTGAAGCGATCTTCTTCGTTTCTTCGGCGATCTCGGACGTAACTTCGCCCATGAGCGCGTGCATCTCCGCCACCTTACGGTCAAAGAGGACGGGGTCGAACTCGGGGGCGGAAAATACGTCGATGACCTCGTTCTTTTTCTGCTTGATCTTCTTCCTCGTTTCCCGTGATTCCTTCTTCATATCCTTCATCGTTTCGATGACCATGTCGCGTTTTTCGGGCGGCAGGTCCTTCAGGAACATGAGAGCGCGCTTCCCCTTCTCCATGCGCCCGACGAACTTGTGAGAGAACGTCCCGATGAGTATCCCTAAAAGGAGTACGTTAAGGAGGACGGATACCGCGAGAAATATTTTAAGTCCCTTACTCATAGTATTCCTCCCCGTAATATAGCATCTCGGCGTACTGCGCGTTGTCCGTATCCTGCTCCGCGTAATTTGCGTAGAGATAACCCGCGGCCATGCCGAGTACGAGCAGGAGCGGGAGCGCGATCGCGGGGCGGGGGAGCGGTATGGCCGAGAATACGGCGCCCAGGAGGCCGAGCACGGAATTTCGTGCGGGCTCGGGTCTTTTAACGGCGGCTGCCGCGCTTATGATCCTCGCTTCGAGGCCGGGGGAAGGCTCCTCATACACCCTCTCCATGAGGGATTCCTCGAACCGTCTCTCCTGATCGAGCGCCTCTCTCAACTCCTGTGATCCCTCGCACGCGGCACGGGCCTCTTCCCCGAGGACTGAAGGCCACCTGCCGAGGTCCCCCCCGTATAACTCCAGGTACTTCAGGAATTCATCTCTGTCCATTCTGGTTCTCCTCCCTCCCTTTATCTCCTCTGAGCTTCCCCCTGAGCGATGCTTTCGCGCGCATGAGAAGCGACTCGAGCGCCTTCACGCTCACCCCCATTATCTCGGCCGCCTCCCTGTTGCTCACCCCTTCGTAAAAACAGAGAGCGAGCGCCGTCTGCTGTGATTCCGGCAGCTCCCCGATACACGCGTCTATGTTCTCCTTTCTCCGCTTCATTTCGAGCGCTTCCTCCGCCCCCCGGCCCTCGTCAGGAGGGTCGATGCCGTCTTCCATCGGGAGCGGCGACTGCTTCCTCTTCCTGTCTATGCACGCGTTGGCTACCACCCTGTAAAACCACGTCGTGAATTTCGTCTCTCTGCCGCCGTCCCAGCTCGCAGGGCTCGACCACAATATAAGGAAAGATTCCTGCACTATGTCCTCCGCCTCCTCCCTGCTCGAAAGCATCCTGTACGCGAGGCTGTAGTACCTCTTCGTGTGACGCATTACGAGAGTGGAGAACGCGTCCCTGTCCCCGTCCCTCAACCGTCCCATAAGCTCCTCGTCGGTGAATTCCTTCGTCTCTATGCCCATTTGTCCGAGCGGAAGTGTGACAGTCGTATCCATCGAATACCTTTAAATAGTAAAACCTGCGCGGGCGGAATAGTAAAGAATCTACGCCGCCCGCAGGTTTTAGGGGGATGATGTGCTTCCTTTATATTCTCAGTGCTTCCTGTGGTGTCCGCCCGGACCGAGCTCGGCGAGTATCTCCCTTTCTTCCTGTGTGAGCTGCGGGGCGAGCTCGGCTATCGCGTTCGAGAACGAGGTGAAGCCCTGGGCCATGAGCGTCTGTAACTTCTCCGAATTCTCCTTGAACGCCTGGGCGTCGAACTGCTCGGCAGTGAGTATCTCTTTCAGCTTGTCGTGGGTTGCCTCTATCTCGTCCCTGAGCTCCTTGTTCTCTTCCTTCACCGCGCTAAGGGTGCTGATGACGAGCGCCTGCTTGTCGGCAGGGAGCTTCGAGAACG
>DATIET010000351.1:0-4352 GCA_035455615.1 Thermodesulfobacteriota bacterium | reverse complement strand
AAAAATACGCCCGTTCAATCCTTCGATCCTTCGACTTTGCTCAGGACAGGCGCGCAGCTCAGGATTATCTTCGCTCCATTATTGGGCTAAGCTGAGGAGCGACGCAGGAATCGTATACGTGTGCAGGTTCTGCGCCTCAGGGCGAACGGGTTGGGATCACTTGCGGGTCAGGCAGAGGAAGTTGGAAAGAATCAAGTATGAGCACACATTGTGTGCCGCAAATTCCTTAATGTCGGGAAGAAAAAACTCCGCCCTTATACTGCACACTACGTGTGCGCTCAGGCCGAACGGTTTTACATATTAAAGTACCCCCTCACCCTTCACCCTAATTTGGTTTAGACGACATTGAGCCTGAAGTTGATTGGCTACATAAGTTTCGTTGTGGCTCCGACCGGTTCTTGCACACGCTCAGAACCGTTCCACGCTGGGGAGAGGGAAATTAATGTGCGGGTGCTTGCCCGTCGCAAATTCTGTAATGTCGGGAAGAGAAAGAAAAAAGATGAGATTGCCGCGGCTCCTCCGTGGATTTGTATTTATTCAGCTTGTACCGTGGCACAATTGCTCCGTTGCATTCAGCGGAGGGCGACCAATTGCTCACTTGCTCGCAATTGTTGCAATGACGCCTCTTTTCGTCATCCTGAACTTGATTCAGGATCTCATCTTTTTTTATGACACCACCCGCCCTTCGACCCTTCGACAGGCTCAGGGCGAACGGTTCGGGTTCGGTTGTTGGCCTATGCGGAGGGCCCGATTGAAGCATTCGGGAATGACAAGATTCTTGAGGTTCTTCTCTCTTGAATATTACGTTATTTCTGCTATAGTAGAAATATGAAACTAAAGCGGCAGAGAAAAAGCGTAGCGCATCTTGCGGACATGATATCGGCCATGGGGAACGAGCAGAGGCTCATGATAATGAGGCTGCTCCTGGCTTCCCATCCTGAGGGCATGGTAGTAGGGGACATACAAGCGGAGCTGGGCGTACCCGGCTCGACGCTGTCTCATCACCTGGAAAAGCTCAAGATAGCGGGACTCGTCAGCGTGAAGAGGGAGAGCCAGTTCCTCCGGTACACGGCCGAAGCACAGGCGTTAGAGGAAGTCCTCGTGTTTCTGTTCTCGGAATGCTGCACACGGAGCTCGCTGATCGAAGCCGAGTCTTTTATTTCATTCTGCAGGAAGGAGAGTAAGTCATGATAAAACACAGGGTTCTGTTCGTGTGTGTGCATAATTCCGCGCGTAGCCAGATGGCGGAGGAGCTGCTCAGAAAAATCGCGGGGGACAGGTTCGAGGTCGAGAGCGCGGGTCTCGAGCCGGGGACGCTGAACCCGTACGTCGTGGCCGCGCTCAGGGAAGTGGGGATAGATATCTCGGGGAAAGAGGCCGTGTCCGCGTTCGACCTTCTGAAGCAGGGGCGTTATTATACGTACGTGATAACCGTGTGCGACGAGACCTCCGCGGAGACGTGCCCTATATTCCCCGGATGCAGGGAGAGGTTCCACTGGAGCTTCCCCGACCCCTCGAAGTTCACCGGGACCGACGATGAGATCATGACGCGGGTGAGGGAAGTAAGGGATCAGATTGGGGACAAAATTACAGAGTGGGTCGCGGCCGTCAAAAAAGAAAATAATAGGGATAAGCTGAAAGCGGTCTGAGCCGGGCTTGTTCCGTGCCGATCAAAGTTATCACGCGCCGCGAGTAATCCCTGGCGGCGATGTCTCATCTAATATTTGCAACGCTCACTGAAAGGAGGAATGGTCCGGGATGAAGGAGTGTATCCGTCTCTGTTTCACGGAAGGACTGGGAACGTTCTTCCTGGTGTTCGCCGCTACGGGCGCTATGATCGTGAACGGTTTGTACGATGGGGTTATCACGCACGCGGGGGTGGCGGCAGTATGGGGGCTTAGCGTGATGTCCGTCATATACGCGGTCGGGGACGTGTCAGGGGCGCACATAAACCCCGCAGTCACGCTCGGGTTCTGGATTGCCCGGCGCTTCCCGGGGGGAAAGGTGATCCCCTACATCGCGAGCCAGTGCGCGGGGGCGATCGCAGCGAGCCTAGTGCTCGCGCTTTTGTTCGGATGGAATACGGACCTCGGCGCGACACTACCAGCGGGACCGCGGATGCAGTCGTTCGCGCTCGAGATACTGCTCACGTTCTTCCTTATGTTCGTGATACTGAGCGTGGCCGCGGGGAGCAAGGAGAAGGGGATAATGGCCGGGATCGCAATTGGGGCGGTAGTGGGGCTGGAAGCGATGTTCGCGGGGCCTGTATCGGGAGCGTCGATGAACCCGGCGAGGTCGCTCGCGCCTGCGCTCGTGTCGTTTCACCTAGCCGACGTCTGGATATATCTGACAGCGCCGTTTATAGGCGCCGCGCTCGCGGTGCCGGCGTTCGGGGTCGTTTACGGGCGGATGCCCGCTGCTGGGTCTGTGAATGACGGGAAATATTAAAGACAGAAAAGGCAAATAAAAAGCGAATATTATTACTTCTTTTCCTTAATGAACACACGTAGTGTGGCTTATGAAAAGACCGTACATAATTTGCTAAAAATCTTGTGTTTAAGCTAAAATCTTTCAAATGGACTGCTGAAAGATTTTTTACGCTTAAACACGCGATTTTCTTAACGCAAATTCTGTGATGTCGGGAAGAGAAAGCAAATGAAGTGGATTCCCGATTCTTTTTGGCTTGTGTCGCTGAAGTGCAGAGGTAAATAGCCGTATTTGCAATCAGCGGAGGGCGACCGATTGCGCGCTTGCTTACAATCGTTTTCGGGAATGACAAGAAAATTCACCCTAACCTATTTGGACTTAAGCAAAATTCAGCCGGAAGTTAATTTACTTAGGGACCTTTGTTGTCACGGCGTCCGAATGTTCACTCATCGCATCCGTTCTTTACAAAGGAGGGATGAACTACGAAAAGTGGGATTGCCGCGTTGCTTCGCAGCTTGCAATGACAAAAAAGGATGTGATTCTGAAACAAGTTCAGAATGACAAAAATAGATTTCTCGGCGCAGCCTCGAAATGACAAGATAAAGATGAGATTGCCCCGCGGAGCCTGTCGAAGGGCTCGCAATGACATATTGGAGGAATCGCGGCTGGAAGCCGCTCCTACGGATTAATAAAAGACTGAAATCACGGTTGTGGAGTTTGGGGATTGCAGAATAATCGATGAATGAGATTCGGGATTCGTACTTAAAATTCTGTTTATTATACCGGCGGGATTGATGATAATATTAGTAGCATCGGTATAAAATATTAAATTCAGGAGAGGTGCAATATGGCAAGAACCGTATTCGCGTTGCTCGCAGTAATGGTATTGGCTGTATTCTCGTCGGCGTCCTTCGCCCAGCAGGGTAAGACGGAAGGGAACCCGTACAGCTTCCTTTTCGTCCAGACGGCGGCGTCCATGTCGTATAAGGACGGGAAGCTTACTCTCAAGAACGTATCGCCCTCGATGGTGTTCTTCGCCGACAGGCCGGAGAGGATGGCGGGACATTTTCCGACGACCCATTTCCTCAAGATGTGGGACGAGGGGAAGGACAGCTTCAAGAACGACCCGCCAAACGCCAACCTGTCCATTATAGGCGACAAGGAAGGTACGACGGACACGGACGTGGTCGTCGAGCTCATGAACCCGTCGCTCAGCGAGAAGGGGGACCTCACGTACGACGTGAAGGTGCTCGACGGGAATATGCCCGCCGAGGGGGGACTCACGTCGCTTTTCATCGACTGGTGGGTCGCGCCCGACGGGGCAGTGTGCCACTTTAGCCCGTATACGGGATACAGGGTATGCCGTTTCCCCGGGCCTTATTATTGGGGGCCGTATCGAAGGCCGTATTGGTGGTATTGAGTCGGACGGCTATTCTCGCGGAATTCCCTGATGACTCTGATTGATTTTTATGGCGTGGTGCCGGAGGGGAGGGGTGCGCCCGCCGCCGATTCTATGAATGTCGGAGAAGATCAAAACAGGAAAAGCAAAGATAAGGCAAATTTTATTTCTTCTTTTCCTAGATGAAAAGACACACGTAGTGTGGCACACAATGTGTGTTTTATGAAAAGGCATAGAAAGGAGAAAAGCTGTTTTTTTATCCTTCTTTTCCTTGATGAAAAGAAGCAAAAATCACACACGTAGTGTGTTTTATGAAAAGACTGAACAGAATTGGCTAAAAATCCCAAGTTAACGCTAAAATCTTTCAATTCCTCCCGCATGCCTACTGGAGTGATACCCGTTCAACCCTTCGACAAGCTCAGGGCGAACGGGATTTGTTGGATGAATAAGTGAAAGGTGACACCCCCACCCAAACCCTCCCCCCTCAAGGGGGAGGGAAAGTTTTGGTTGAACGGAAGAGTTGGAT
>DATIET010000350.1:0-2197 GCA_035455615.1 Thermodesulfobacteriota bacterium | reverse complement strand
TTGATTATGGAAAGGGGGGAATCTTCAGAATTACTGTAGCAACGCAATAATCCTTGTTCCGCTCGATTATAACTTCTTAACCATCTCCCTGAGCACATATTTCTGAATCTTTCCGGTCGAGGTCTTCGGCAGCTCCGTGAAGACCACCGTCTTCGGACATTTAAAATGAGCGAGGCGGGCCCTGCAGAATTCTATGATCTCCTCTTCCTTCGTTTCCTCAGCCCCTCCCTTGAGCGTGACGAACGCGCACGGGGTCTCTCCCCACTCGGCGTCCGGGCGGGCCACTACTGCGGCTTCGAGGACCCCGGGGTGCTGATAGAGGACGGACTCGACTTCGAGTGTCGAGATGTTCTCGCCGCCCGATATAATTATATCCTTCGAGCGGTCCTTGAGCTCGATGTATCCGTCGGGGTGCATTACTCCCAAGTCCCCCGTGTGGAACCATCCGTTCGCAAATGCCTCCTCAGTTGCGGTCGGGTTTTTGAGATATCCCTTCATCACTATGTTCCCACGGAATAGCGCCTCTCCTATGGTCTCGGCGTCTGACGGGACGGGCTTGCATGTTACCTGGTCTCCGATCGTGAGTCCTTCTTCGACCGTATACCTCACCCCCTGGCGCGCTTTCATTAGAGACCGCTCGGCGGACGGGAGCCCGTCCCATTCGCTATGCCATTCGCATAACGCGGCGGGCCCGTATGTCTCCGTGAGGCCGTAGACGTGGGTCACGTCGAAGCCCATTTTCTCGATCCTCTCCAGGACCGCCGCCGGGGGGGCCGCCGCCGCGGTCATGAAATTCACCCTGTGGCCGAATGCGCTTCTTTCTTCGACCTTCGAATTTATTATCATGTTCATCACGACCGGGGCCCCGCAGAGATGAGTGACCTTGTGCTCCGCGATCGAGCTGAAGATCCTGCGCGCGTCGAAATGTCTCATGCACACAGACGTTCCCGCAAGCGCCGCCATCGACCATGTGAAGCACCACCCGTTACAGTGGAACATCGGGAGCGTCCAGAGATATATCGGGCATCCGGTCATGCCCCATGCGATGATATTTCCAAGGGCGTTCAGGTAAGCGCCCCTGTGGTGGTAAACGACACCCTTGGGGTTGCCCGTCGTGCCCGATGTGTAATTGAGGGATATCGCGTCCCATTCGTCATTGGGCCCCCGCCAGGTAAAGTCTGCGTCCCCTGTATTTAAGAATTCTTCGTATGTCGTTCCGCCAATCGGCTCTCCCCGCTTTCCGAGCGGGTCGTCTATGTCTATTACGAGAAGATCGCGGTCGAGCAAGTTGAGCGCCTTCCGTATTACCTCCGAGTACTCCCTGTCCGCGATAAGGGCCTTCGCCTCCCCGTGCTCGAGTATGAATGCGATGCTGCCCGGGTCCTGCCTGATGTTGAGCGAGTTGAGCACGCCTCCTGTTGCGGGCACCCCGAAGTGCGCTTCGTAGTGAGCCGGAATGTTTGGCGCCATTACGGCTACCGTGTCCCCCTTTTCGATCCCCAGCTTTACAAACGCCGAGGCGAGCATGCGCGAGCGCTCATAGGTCTCTTTCCACGTGTATCGTATGTCTCCGTGGATCAGGGAAGTGCGCCGGGGAAAGACGGAGGCGGCCCGCTCTATAAACGTCAGGGGTGAGAGCTGCGTATAGTTGGCGTCGTTTTTTTCGAGTCCCAGATCGTATTTTCCGCTCATGGGTTTTGTCATCGGTTTTACTCCGCAAGCTGATATACCGGTATATCTTAAAGAATTCCTTATATTTTTGCTATTGATTTCTGAACCCGCACCCACTACCCTTTTTTTCATGGCGAACAAGTATCATAACGAGGACGGAGAGCCTTCGCTCTTCAAGCCGCCCAGGGAGGCGGCGCCACTCGCGGAAAGGATGCGCCCCGCCAGCTTCGAAGAATTCGCGGGTCAGGCTCACTTGGTCGGGCCCGATGGCGTTATTCGAAAGATGCTCAGGGGCAAGAGCATACGCTCCATGATTTTCTGGGGACCGCCGGGGAGCGGCAAGACCACGCTCGCGAGGCTCCTAGCCACAAAGCTCAATGCCGAGTTCATCCAGATCAACGCTATCTCCTCCGGGGTGAAGGAGCTCAGGGAGATAATAGACGGCGCTCAGAAGTCCCTCAGCACCGGAAGAAGGACCGTGTTGTTTATCGACGAGATACACAGGTTCAATAAATCCCAGCAGGCG
>DATIET010000349.1:0-5335 GCA_035455615.1 Thermodesulfobacteriota bacterium | reverse complement strand
AATTACAGGAGGTAATTTACCATGGCAGTAGACAGAGTAAAAGCGGACAGGCCCGAGAAGGGTAAAGCGCTGGTTAATTACGAGGAGAAGCTCTATCCGGACCACAAGGCGAAAGCGGGCGAAAAGGCGCTCTTCCTCATTCACTCGGTCCCTTACGAGGGCTCGGTCGCGGGCATCAACATGCTGACGGCGATAAGGACGAAGAAGAAGGGCTACGACGTGACCGTGCTGTTCTACGGCCCGGCGTCGGGCATCCCCGTATACAGGGGCTGGCCGAACGTAGGGGACGACGGCTACGGCGCGGGCATACAGCTCTACCCGAACCTCGTCAACAGGATGCTGAGCGAAGGCATTAAAGTCCTGGCGTGCCGTTTCTCGGCAGCCGCGCTCCTCGGCCAGAACGAGTCGAGCTTCATCGAGGGCGTAGTGCCGATTCACCCGACGGACATACTCGACATCGTTATCGAGCACCACAGGGCGGGGGCCATGATATTCAACACCTGGACAGTATAGGGTTTTTCGGACTTTATACTTTCCATTCGGCTGTGAGGCGTTATTTTATATATGTACAGCCGGATAGTTTTACGGGTTTGTAAGGGTGAGCCTGCAAGCGTTTTTTTGTCTAACCAATCAAAGGGGGCACGTTATGGATTCAAGAACCCTTAAAGTGGAGTTGCAGAGTTACGGGTTAAGGATTCCCGATACCAAAGATGTCAGAAGCGGGGGCGCCGGGCCTACAGGCGGTATCCACCTGAAGATCCTTTCGGGCGGCGAGGCGAACATTCCGGTAGTCGGCGGTTTCGTCAGCTCATCTCCCTATCATCTGGACCAGATAAACGGGGAGTACTGGATATTCAGGGACGGGGTCGCGGTAGCGCAGGTGGAGCTGATGGAGAAAGGCCCCAGGTTCCAGGAGCACAAGACTTCGGCCGGCATCCCGATGCAGCGCATAGGGCTCCTCCACTGCCCTACGACGTTCGCGACCACTCTCCTCCAGACATGCGATTTCTGGGAAGACGAGAGGAGGTGCAAGTTCTGCGGCATCGAGCTCACCCTCAAGGACAGGAGCACAGTCGGATTCAAGAACGCCAGGAGCCTCGTCGAGACCCTCACGCTCGCCAAGGAATTGGACGGCATAACGAACGTCGTATTCACGTCGGGGGTCGCCCCTGATGAGGAGAAGGCGCTCGGGAAGTACGCGGAGATATGCCGCGAGGTGAAGAGCGCGACGGGCCTCCCTATACAGCTGCAAATAATACCCCCCGAAGACCTCTCGTGGCTCGGGAGGCTCAAGGACGCGGGCGTGGATACGCTCGGCGTGCACATAGAGACCTTCGACCCCGACGTGTTCAGGACTGTCACGCCGGGGAAGGCTAAGATCGGGCTCGACAAATATATCGCCACCTGGAAGGAAGCCGTCAGGGTTTTCGGGAGATGGCAGGTGAGCACGTACATACTGGTCGGACTCGGCGAAAGGTTAGAGACCGTGATCGAGGGCGCCGCTGTCTGCGCCGAGATCGGGGTATACCCGTTCATAGTCCCGTTCAGGCCTATTGCGGGCACACCGATGGAGAATATCGCGCCTCCGGGGCCCGAGATAATGGAGTACGTATACACGGAAGCGGCGAAGATACTGGCGAAATACGACGGGGTCTCGAAGAACAGCAAAGCAGGCTGCGTGAGCTGCGGAGAGTGTTCCGCGCTCCACGATTTCGAAAAGTCACCGGGCGGAAACAGGGTCAGGTTTAAAAAGTTTACGAAGCAGATCGGCGTGAGTTAAAGGGCAATATGCCCGGAGCCGGATTTTTGCCTCGACATAGCGGGAACGACCGTACGGCGGGCGTCTATGCCCTCCGGACGGGACATATTAATAACGAGACGTTAAGGGGTGAAACCGTATGAGCAACAATAATTTGCGGATAATAGTTATAGGAGGGGGCGCGGGCGGCATTTCTGCCGCGTCCACGTCGAAGTCCGTAGCCCCCGGCGCGTCCGTTACCGTATTCACGGAATACGAGGACGTGGCCTACAGCCCGTGCGGCATACCGTTCGTGCTCGGAAAGGAGATACCCGATTTTGAACGCCTCTTTCTACAGACGTCCGAGCACTACGCCTCTATAGGCATAGACCTCCGGCTCAGGACCGCCGTGACCGCGATCGACCTCGAGGGGCGCACGGTGAGCGTGGGCGCCGACAAGTTCCCCTGGGACCGTCTTATAGTGGCCACGGGGTGGGAGTACGATAAACCCGATATTCCGGGAGTCAATCTGGAGGGCCTCCATTACATAAAGAACATCAGGCGCGCGATGGAGTTCGACAAGCTGTTAGACGGAGTTAAGAAGGTCGTCGTCGTCGCGGCGACTCCCCTCGGCGTAGAGATCTCCGGCAACCTCGCGCACAGGGGCCTCGAGACGCATTTGGTCGATGAGGGAGCCTGGCTGATGTCGGACGTGGCCGACCCGGACATCATGGAGCCCGTGCAGAAATCGCTCGAGGAATTCGGCACGATAATCCACTTCGGCGAGAAGGTGCTCGAGTTCAGAGGCAGCGACGGGAAGGTGAGCTCCGTCGTCACGACGGGCGGCGAGATCGAGTGCGACGTGGCCATAATCGCGACCCATAAGAAACCCAACAACCGCATATCGCGCGAAGCGGGGATTCCGATTGGCTCAACCGGGGGCATCTTAGTTGACGACCACATGCGCACGTCCGTGAAGGACGTTTACGCGGCGGGGGACTGCGCCGAGGTAGTCCACGGCGTGACCGATATACCGATACAGGGGCTTTCGGGGAGCCACGCTTACTCACAGGGGCGCGTGGCGGGAGCGAACGCCGGAGGGGTGGACCGCTCGTACGACCCGGTATTCGTGCCGTGGGGCATGGTGGGCGGGCAGGTGCAGATAGGCGGGGTGTCCTTGGGCGAAACCCTCCACAAGGCGCTCGGCATACCGCATTTCGTAGCGGCCGCGACCGGCATATCTAGGGCGAGATACTATCCCGGGGTGACCAGGATTAGGGTGAAGCTCATCGTAGACCCGGAAACGCACAGAGTCCTCGGCGCGCAGATGTACGGCGGGGAAGGCATTAAGGAAAGGGCGGATTTCCTCGCGTTCTCCATAAAGCGCGGGGCGAGGATAGAGGACTTCGCATGGATGGAGAATGTATATTCCCCTCCGATAGGGGCGCTGATGGAGCCTATCGCGCTTGCGGCCCAGGCGGGGCTCGCCGAGCTCGCGAAAATGAAATAACGCCAAGGGGCAGACGTGAGGCAGGCAGAGATATGTTGAGCAATATTAATCAGTAAGATTCAATGTGAGGGGCTCAAATGGCTTTCGGATCATGGCTCAGGAAGAACGCTGAAAAATATCTTATGGAGGCCGCGAGGGACAGTGTGGCCGCGCGCTACCCTGAATACTGCGCTAAGCCTTACCGGGAGAAGGGTCTCGTTCCCTTCCTGTGGATGAATATATTCGTCCCCGTTTACCTGGCCATACCCTGGACGGTGAGGAGAAAAATTATTCTTTACACGTCTTATCCCGGGGGGAAGCGTCCCAGCTGGAAGAAGTTCGGTTGACCGGAGCGCGTCTTTGTTCCGAATTGTTATTCGAACCGCGGAAGGACGGCATGCGCGCACGGATGAGGGACCCGAAAGAGTTTTATATAATGAGAGAGTCAGGCGTTGACAGAATATCGCTCGAAGCTGAGGCGATAGGGCGGAAGGCGTTAAAAGCCCTCGGAAAATCAGGCGGTGAAATAGAGGTCCACAGCGTCTTCGATCACGCCGTTTATATATCCGTCGGAAAGAACGAGCTTATAAAATTAATACGGAATAAAGATTTCATAAATCCATACTCCATACTTATTAAGCAACAGGGCGGCGCGCCGATGACCTCTCTCGGGTTCGAGGCGGGGGATCGTGTGACATGGGACGGCAACAGACTTGATGTCGGGAGCGGCGCTCTGCTTATAGACCTCTCTCACGCGCGCGTATATAAGAAGGAGAGGCTATTTAAGAAAAATACTATGCTAGGCGCCGATACGATAGCGTTCAACCTGAGAATCATGCGCGACGTCATCTATACGCATCCCGGAAGAGAAGGGCTCGTACCGCTTCTCGAGGACGTTGAGACGAGGGGGCCGATGAAGGTGTTTCTCGAGCCTCGGGAAGAGAGCGTGTCCGAAAAAGCGCGGCCTCACATAGAACAGCTCATGTGGGGGTTGTTTACGGGCGACCTCGCCGCCGTGACCGAAAAGGCGGGCGCGATACTGGGGCTCGGGCCGGGGCTTACGCCCTCGTGCGACGATTTCCTGGCGGGCCTGCTTTTGAGTCTCGGCTTCGCGGGAAAATCCTTTTACGGAAAAGACCTCGCCGCCGCCCGGTTTTTCAAGAAAGCAGGGGACGCGATTTACGGACTCTCGAAAGAGAAGACTACTATATACAGCCGGGGCCTGATAGATGATGCGCGACATGGCGAGGGGCCGCGTTCCGCGGTCGGTCTGATCCGATGTCTCGTCACGGGCTCGCCTGAAGATACCGCTTCCGCATCGAAAACCCTCATAGGCATGGGGGCGTCTACAGGGGCCGACTTGGCTGTCGGAATATATTACGGGGTGAGGTTTCTCGTATCGAGGCTCGAAACGGAGGCGCTTTATGAAATCGCCTGACGCGGCGCTCCTCACATATTCGACCAAGCCCAGGGGCGGCGTAGTCCACACGCTGAATCTCGCCGAAAGCCTCGCGCGACTGGGACTGAGCGTCCACGTGTACTCGCTCTCATCGGGGGAAAATTTTTTCAGGCAGGTCGGCGTCCCGCATACGCTCATCCCGTGTCCGAAAAAGGAATACGTGAGCATGGACGAAAAGATCAGGGACTACATCAATATATATACCGAATATCTTTCATCGCATAGCCGTGTGCACGACATCTTCCACGCCGAGGACTGCATTTCTGCAAACGCGCTCTTGAATCTGAGAGAGATGGGACTGATCGGGTTCTTCGCGAGGACGGTCCACCATATAGACGACTTCACTTCGGAGGCCCTCATCGAGTGCCAGTTGAAGAGCATTCTCGAGCCCGATTACGTAATCACCGTAAGCAAAGCCTGGGAGAGGGAGCTTTCGACCGCGTACTCTCTCCGCTCGACCGTTATCAGGAACGGAGTGGATACACGGAAATTCCGCCCGCCTGCCGACGGAGAATCGAAAGAAACGTATAAGGAGAAATTCTCCCTCGGCGGCTCGAGGGTGATGTTGAGCATAGGCGGCATCGAGCCGAGGAAGAACACCATGACCGCGCTCAGGGCGTTTCACAAGGCGAGACCGCATTTTCAAAGG
>DATIET010000348.1:0-2384 GCA_035455615.1 Thermodesulfobacteriota bacterium | reverse complement strand
CGAGGACAACTGAAACGGCGGGGTCGGCCATAGCCGTTTCGATTTCTGCGAGCCAGTCGGGAAAAGCAGTACAGTCAGGATCGGTAAAAGCGATTATCCGGCCCGCGGCTTCACGTATGCCCCTGTTCCTGGCGGGGTAAGCGCCGTGTTTCATCTCCAAAACAAGCTTTATCCTGGGACAGCATTTTACGATATCAGACGACGAGTCCGTCGAGTTATTATCGATAAATATTATTTCGTAATCGTCGGAAGGGAACTTTTGAGTGAGGAGGCTTTCTACGCAGTCATTGATATATTTCTCAGAGTTATAGAAGGGAACTATTATCGATATACGTACCATGACCTTTTAGAGATACCGGCATTTCTCTCTTTGTCATTATCGTTATATGAATGCCTGCAAATGTCAACTCTTTTTGTTCCGGATTTGACTTCCGGAACCTGCTTGCGGAATACCTTCTCCGCATAAAAAAAGGGCGGTACGCGTATTGCGCCCGCCCCTGTTGTTCACGATTATTGACGTTAACCTCGGTTAACAGTGCTGTTTAAATCCTTACTGCGCCTTCTCGCCCGCGTCGTCCGTGGTGCTGTCGGGAGTCGCAGTGTCCGCGTCTTCGACGGATTCGACGGTCTCATCGACCTCTACCTCGTCGACTTCCACTTCAGTACCGCCCATGTCCCCTACTGTGCTCTGTACAGTCGGCTCGGCCATGCTGTCCGTCATGTCCGTATCTGCGGAAGCAGCCTCATCCGCGGGTGCCGCCTCTTCCACCTCGACCTCTTCCACCTCTACTTCCGCAGGCTCTTCGGCCTGCTTGCAGGCGGCGAGTCCGAGCACGAACGCGCCGGCGCAAAGAATGAAAAGAAACTTGCTGAAAATAGACTTCATACATGTACCTCCTTTTGTGAAATTGGATTCCGACCCAGGGGTATGTTAAATCCCCCTATAGTCAAACAACATACAACATTTATACGGCTAAATCCATAGCTTTCCATCCCCGTCCCTACAGACCTCCAGGTCCGGTATTTACTCCCGAAAAATAAACGACATCCGGCGGTTCCGGCGGCAGGACAGCACCCGCACATTATTTTCCCTCCCCCTTGAGGGGGAACAACTTCGAGCGAGCGAGAAGTAGGTCGCACTTCCGACAAGGGCAACGAAGCATCCGAACTGCTGGCTCGACGATGCCTGAGCCAAATAGTTAGGGTGGGGGTGTCACCTTACACTCATATTAATCCAGAAATTTTTTTCTTCCCGACATTACAGAATTTGCGTTAAGAAAATCGATTGTACGAGCGTTAAAAATCTTCCACGGGATGGGGTAGAATTGGAAGATTTAGCGAGTACATGAGATTTTTAGCAAATTATGTACAGTCGGATGATTTTTGCTTCTTTTCATCAAGGAAAAGAAGGATAATAAAGTATCCTTTCTCCTTTCTTGTCATTCCCGAATGCCTTCATCGGGAATCCAGTTCTTTAACCAAAAATGATCGCGGCTGGAAGCCGCTCCTACAATTGTTTGTCAATTCGACCAGATCGAGAAATCTATATTTTAATACCCGTTCGTGCTACTTGCCCGGCGAAGTCTCAACGAAGACGGAAACCTGTCGAAGCACGCAAACCGCGGGCATACGATCCCTACCCCGGTGTAGGCTCATCAGAGGGGCCAGGAGCACGTGCCCGGTTTTATAGACACGCGCGGAAAATTATCATATCATTCCCGAATCGATGAAGACGGCACAAGATCTCAGGGAAGCGCTCAGGATAATAGACGGCAGGGGTTACGCCTCTTACAAGGACATCGCCGGGGAATACGGGTTCGACGAGTTCACCCTCTATATAGACCGCGTGCAGGGTGACCCGTTCGCGTCCCCGTCCCGCGTGAGGGTGAGGGTCTATCAGGACATCGCCGGGTTCCCGAAGGATACGTACACGGGCAAGAGCAGGGAGACTGCGCTCAGGGACTATATAGCCCGCGCGTTCAATGCCGCTGTCGAGAGGTTCTCGCTCGGCAACAGGGGTAGCGGAGGGAGCGGGCTCATAACGATGAGCAGGCCCGGCCAGGAGATTCTCGAGCGCTCGTCGGTCGTCACCACGCACTTATATGCAGAGGCGAGGTTCGGGATGGGGCTTCCGGCGTTCGGCCGCACGGTCGCAGGGAAGCACGCCCAGGCCATGTTCTTCGAGGAGCTCCCCAGGATAGTAAGGTTCTCGCTGATCTTCGGAAACCTCGACGGGGACGCCCTCTACCGGCACATCGAGACCGCCGAGGACGCGGACTTCCTCAGGAACGAGATCGAAGGTCTCGGCTGCGTATCGTTCATAGCCGAGGGGAGCGTGCTGCCGAGGGCGAGCGGCATAGACCCCGGGCCGATGAGCGCGGACG
>DATIET010000347.1:0-12219 GCA_035455615.1 Thermodesulfobacteriota bacterium | reverse complement strand
GGGCGTTCTTGAGGAAGTTCAATATGTGCAGATTGTGTTTCAGGGACCTTTCCAGCTTCGGCAAGATTCCCGGCGTAAGGAAATCGAGCTGGTAGATGAGAATTTTATACCCGACGGATTCTAATAAAGGGGCGATTAGATAAATGACAGACCCAATAGCAGACATGTTAACGAGGATTAGAAACGCCATAATAGCGGGGCATAAATCCGCGGCGCTGCCGTCATCCGGTATTAAAGCGGAGCTGGCGAGAATATTGAAGGAGCAGGGTTTCATCGCGGATTATAAGGCGGAAGATCAGAACGGAAGAAAAGTCATTAAGATCACGCTCGCATATACCCCCGACAGGGAGAGCGTAATAAAAGAGATTCGCAGGGTCTCAAAACCGAGCCGCAGGGTATATGTAAATAAAGACGAGATACCGCGTATAAAGGGCGGACTCGGGATTTGCATACTTTCGACGTCCAAGGGAATTATGACGGGCGCACAGGCGCGCCGGCAGGGTATTGGCGGCGAGCTTATCTGTTCAATATTGTGAGGTAGTCTGAATGTCTCGAATAGGAAGAAAACCGATAAAAGTTCCGAGCGGCGTAAAGATCAGCCTCGGGAAACAGTTAGTGCAGATCGAAGGCGCGAAAGGCAGGCTTTCCTGGGATATCCCCGAAGGCGTTTCCGCGAAGATCGAGGACGAGAAAATCCTCGTTGAGCGCAGCAACGACGAGAAAAGCGTAAAAGCGCTCCACGGTCTGACCCGCGCCGTTATATCGAATATGGTTACGGGCGTGAGCGACGGCTTTACGCGGACCCTCGACATTGTCGGGGTCGGCTACAAAGCGGAAGCCCTCGGCAAGAACCTTATCAAGTTCAGCCTCGGGTACTCGAACCCGGTCGAATTTTCACTCCCGGAAGGCATCTCGGCCGCGGTCGAGGAAAGGGGCACCAGGCTGATTTTACAGGGAATCGACAAACAGGCTGTCGGGCAAACCGCAGCCAGGATAAGAGAGCTGAGGCCGCCTGATTCTTATAAGGGCAAGGGGATCAGGTACTCGACCGAGAAAATGAAATTGAAACCCGGAAAGGCTGGTGCGAAAGGATAAAATGAAAAGAGTAAGCAGAAAAACGAAGAGGGCGTTTAGGCACGTAAGGGTAAGAAGGAAAATGTCCGGAACAGTGGAAAGGCCGAGGCTCGTTATCTTTAAATCGGCGAAGCATTTTTACGCGCAGATCATAGACGATCTGAAAGCGCATACGCTCGTTTCCGCATCTTCACTCACCCCCAAGGTCAGGGAAATGCTCGGCAAGGAAAAATTGAATAAGGCGGATTCGGCAAAGATCGTCGGTGAGTATATCGGGGGGCTTTCGGTCTCAATGGGGATCAAGCAAGTCTGTTTCGACCGGGGCGGGTATCCGTATCACGGAAGGATCAAGGCTTTTGCGGACGCGGCGAGGGCAGCCGGTCTCGAGTTTTAGCGTAAAGGATTTTTAACTGGTCTTTCGAGGGAGGTAAGCTTGCAAAAAGAAAAGATTGACCCGAATGAGTTTGAGCTCAAGGAAAAGGTCGTTCACATAAGGCGTGTGGCCAAGGTTACCAAGGGTGGAAAGAGATTCCACTTTACAGCGCTCGCCGTAGTGGGTAATTCGGGCGGCATTATCGGGGTGGGACTCGGCAAATCGAACGAGGTTCCGGATGCGATACGGAAGGCAATCGAAAAAGCCAAGAAGGGGCTCATCAGGGTCCCTATACAGGGAAGCACTATTCCTCATGAGGTACACGGCGAACATGTGTCGAGCAGCGTTCTCTTGATGCCGGCCGCGCCCGGAACTGGTGTTATCGCCGGCGGCGCCGTGAGGGCGGTGGTCGAGCTCGCCGGGATACACGACATTCTCTCGAAAGTCGTCGGGTCTACAAACCCTCTCAACGTAGTCAAGGCCGCGATAAACGGGCTGTCTCTGCTGAGGATGCCCGAGGACGTCGCCAGGGTAAGGGGTAAGGAATTAAGCGAATTGGATCTTCCGAAATCTGTTTTAAGCTGAAGTCTCTAATATATAATAGGCCCCTCCGCTCATAATACGGTCAGAAAGAGCGGGGGACGTAAAATTCTTTATAAGAGGGTCAATAATAATGCTCAACAAGCTATCTCCCCAGCCGGGTTCGAAAAAGCAGAAAAAGAGAGTGGGACGGGGTACCGGGAGCACCGGAAAAACGAGCGGTAAGGGGCACAAAGGCCAGAGGGCCAGGTCAGGGGGCAAGGTCTCCCCGTGGTTCGAAGGCGGGCAGACCCCTTTGAAGATGAGATCTCCGAAAAGGGGTTTCACGAGCCGGAAGACCGAGAAGTTCGACATAATCAACGTCGCCGATCTCAACAGGTTCGGCGAAGGGGACGTAGTTACCCGCGAGGAGTTCGTCGACGCGGGGCTGGTGAAGGGGAAGAACCCCGTTAAAGTGCTGGGGAACGGCGATCTGGACAGGGCGCTCACGGTGAAAGCCGACGCTTTCAGTAAGAGCGCTGTAGCGAAAATCGAGGAAAAGGGCGGTAAGGCAGATATTATATGAATAGAAATATAGGCGCTATTCCTAGAATACCTGAGCTTAACAAGCGTCTTCTCTTCACGGCCCTTATGCTTGTAGTATACAGGCTCGGAGTCTTTGTTCCGATACCCGGAATAGACCCCGAGCAGATACTCAAGCTCTTCGAGCAGACGAGGGGCACGATCTTTGACATATTGAATATGTTTTCAGGCGGTGCGCTCGAGAGGGCGTCGGTATTCGCTCTCGGCGTTATGCCCTATATCACCTCGTCTATTATCATGTCGCTTCTGGTAAAGGCTTTCCCGACGCTCGAGGCGATGCAGAAGGAAGGTGAGGCCGGCAGGAGAAAAATAAACCAGTATTCGCGTTACGGCACCGTGCTGATCTGTCTCGTCCAGGGCTTCATGCTCGCGATCACCCTTGAGGGCGGCGTAGGCTCGGGCGCAGCTGTGGTGAAGGAAGCCGGATGGACTTTCAGGATCATGACCGTGCTCACACTTACCGCGGGCTCCCTGTTCGTTATGTGGATAGGCGAGCAGATAACCGAGCGGGGCATTGGGAACGGGATTTCCCTCATCATCGCCGCATCCATTATAGTCGGTCTGCCGGGCGGGTTGTGGAATATTATTAGGCTCATAAACACGGGCGAGATGACCGTTTTCGGGGTCGCGCTCATTTTTATCCTGCTGGTGCTGATAGTCGGGTTTATAGTATTTGTCGAAAGGTCTTACAGGAAGATACCCGTCCAATACCCGAGGAGGGTCGTCGGGAGAAAGGTGTTCGGGGGCCAGTCTTCGCACCTTCCGCTCAAAACGAATACGGCAGGGGTTATACCCCCGATCTTCGCGTCTTCGCTTCTTATATTCCCGGCTACGATTCTCACTTTTATAAACGTACCGTTCCTGAGAGACATGTCGGATTTATTATTTCAAAACATAATTGTGTATAATATTATATTCGCGGGTCTGATAATCTTTTTCGCGTATTTCTATACCGCGATCATATACAACCCCGACGATTTGGCGGAGAATCTGAGAAAGAACGGGGGTTTTATTCCGGGTATCAGGCCGGGCAAGAAAACATCCGAATACATTGACAAAATTCTCGGAAGAATTACTTTTATCGGGGCTATATACGTAGCCTTTGTTTGTGTAATACCCTCGTTTCTCCAGCGGGAGCCGTTCAATCTCCCCTTCTATTTCGGGGGAACATCCCTTTTGATTGTGGTGGGAGTGACGCTCGACTTCGTTCAGCAGGTCGAGTCCTTCCTTATCACGCATAGTTATGAGGGTTTTGTCAGAAAGAAAGGTATGAAGGGGCCGAGGAGATATAACGTTTGAGACCGGAGTCAATTAATGAGATTGATTTTATTTGGTCCGCCCGGTGCAGGGAAAGGGACACAGGCGAAGAAGATAACGGATAAATACATGACGGCTCACATTTCGACAGGTGACATGCTCAGGGCCGCCGTGAGAAACGGTACGGAGCTCGGCGTATTGGCGAATTCCTACATGGAAAAGGGTGAGCTTGTTCCGGACGGAGTGGTCATCGGGATCATTAAAGACAGAATAGCGGATAAAGACGCCCAGAACGGATTCATGCTGGACGGCTTTCCCCGCACCGTACCTCAGGCCGAGGCTCTCTCGGAGATGCTGAATTCCGAGGGGGAGACGATCGATGCCGTTATATCCATCGAAGTAGGGGACGAAGAAATAGTGAAAAGAATACTCGAACGCCAGAAAATAGAAGGGAGGCGGGATGATACCGAGGACGTGGTCAGGAACAGACTCAAAGTCTACCGCAGTCAAACGGAGCCCTTGAAATCTTATTACGCCGAGGAAGGGGTATTGTTCGAGGTTGACGGGCTCGGCGCAATAGAAGATGTCTTCGGAAGGATTGACAGGGTTTTATCGGAATTGAATGCATGATTTATTTAAAGAGCAAGGAAGAAATAGTTAAGATGCGTAGCGCTGCTCAGGTGGTCGTAGAGGCCTTGGAAAAGCTTAGGGAGAACGTGGTGCCCGGGGTATCGACGTGGGACCTCGACCGGATGGCCGAAGAGCTCGCAATTAAGAAAGGAGCGAAGCCTGCGTTCAAGGGCTACTCCAATTACCCTGCGTCTGTATGCTTTGCGGTAAACGACGAAGTCGTCCACGGGATACCTTCTAAAAAGAAGATACTCAGGGAAGGAGACATCGTGGGCCTCGATTTCGGGGTTAGTCTCGAGGGCTATTACGGTGATTCCGCTATAACGGTGCCCGTAGGCGACGTGTCCTCTCTGGCTCACAAGCTTCTGGCCGTTACGGAAGAATCGCTAAAGAGGGGGATCGCCGAGGCTTATCCCGGCAACAGGCTTTTCGATATTTCCGGGGCTATACAGACTTACGTGGAGTGGGAGGGTTTTTCCATAGTGAGGTCCTTTGTCGGTCACGGGATCGGAAGGAAGCTGCACGAGGACCCTCAGGTCCCGAATTTCGTTCCCGAGAACGGGAGCCACGGGAAAGGGATAAAATTAAAGCCGGGAATGGTGATTGCGATAGAACCGATGGTTAACGTCGGGAGGCCTGATATCAAGATTTTAAACGACGGTTGGACGGCTGTAACCGTCGATGGAACTCTGTCGGCTCATTTCGAGCATACGGTTGCGGTCACGGAAGAGGGTCCGGTTGTGTTGACTCAATAAACTAAAAAACTATGGTAAAAGAAGAAAGAATAGAGTTTGAGGGTACGGTGATCGAAGCATTGCCTAATGCCATGTTCAGAGTGGAGATTGACAACGGGCACGAAGTGCTCGCATACGTTTCCGGTAAAATGAGGACGCGGTTTATTCGTATTCTGCCGGGGGATAAAGTAAAGCTTGAGCTTTCCCCTTACGACCTTTCGAAGGGCAGAATAACGTACAGGTTAAAAAAATGATTTTGCGGGGTGACTCCAGTGAAGGTTAGAGCGTCTGTGAAGAAGATTTGTGAGAAATGCAGGATTATCAAACGAAAGGGTGTAGTCCGCATCATTTGCTCGAACAAGAGACATAAACAAAAGCAAGGGTAGGAGGGAAGCAGCATGCCCAGGATTGCAGGTGTTGATATACCGCTTAACAAAAGGATCGAAGTAGGGCTGACCTATATATACGGTATCGGGCGCGTGGTATCCAAGGAGATACTCAAGGAAGCCCGTGTGGATCTCAATATACAGGCGAAAGACCTTACCGATCAGGAAGTGGCGGCGATAAGAGAAACGATAGAGAGCAAATACACCGTGGAAGGCGAGCTCAGGAAGGAAATCCAGTCCAATATAAAGCGGCTGATCGAGATCGGCTGTTACAGGGGAGTCAGGCACAGGCTCGGGCTTCCGGTGCGGGGACAGAAGACCAAATCGAACGCGCGCACGAGGAAAGGCCCCCGCGGGACGGCGATCGCCAAGAAGAAGAAAACAACCAAATAACCTTGTCCGGAGATAATGGATGGCTGCGAAAAAGAGCGGAAAAAAGAAAGCAAGAAAATTTGTAGAGCAGGGGGTAGTCAATATACAGGCGACCTTCAACAATACCATAATTACCATCAGCGACCAGAACGGCAACGTGATCGCCTGGTCGAGCGGCGGAATGAAAGGTTTTAAGGGGACCCGTAAAGGGACGCCGTTCGCGGCGCAGATCGCGGCAGAGGACGCGGCTAAGAAGGCAGCGACTGTAGGGATGAAGAGCGTGTCCGTCTTTGTAAAAGGGCCGGGTCCGGGCAGGGAGCCCGCCATAAGGTCGCTTCAGGCCTCCGGTCTCAAGATTTCGTTCATAAGGGACGTGACCCCGATCCCGCACAACGGCTGCAGGCCGCCCGGCAGGAGAAGGGTATAGGATCGTGGATTATTTACTATTGATAATGGTTAAGCATTCCAAGGAGGTTAAGCAGTAAATGGGAAGATATACCGGGCCTACTGACAGACTCTCGAGAAGAGAGGGCGTGAACCTTTTCCTGAAAGGCGAGCGGAGCTATAACGGCAAAACTGCCGTGGAGAAAAGACCGGACCAGGTACCCGGCGAACACGGCAAATTTCGCAGCAAATTCTCCGAATTCGGTCTAAGGTTAAGAGAAAAGCAAAAGGTTAAAAGGATGTACGGGATCAGAGAGAAACAGTTCAGGGGTTATTTCGAAAAGGCTTCGCGTATAAAGGGTGTCACAGGCACCATTCTCATCTCGATGCTCGAAATGAGGCTCGATAACGTGATATACCGTCTCTGTTTCGGCAGCTCCAGGAGCGACGCCAGGCAGATCGTGAGCCATGCCCATGTAATGGTCAACGGCAATGTGGTTAATATACCTTCGTATCAGGTGAAGGAAGGCGATAAAATAGAAATAAGGGAAAAGAGCAAAAAGCTGCAAAGGATCAATCAGGCCCTTGAATTCAATTCGAGAAGAGGGGTCCCGGATTGGCTCGAGCTCGACGAGGAAAATTACAGGGGCACCGTGCTCAGGGTGCCCGCGAGGGACGACGTAACGTTCCCGATAGAGGAACAGCTCATCGTCGAATTTTATTCGAGGGTATAGCGGTACTGCTGTAAAATTGTGTTCAGTTCCGAAAACGGAGGGAACAAGGTGAAGGATTTTCAAAAAAACTGGCAAGATCTCATTAAACCCAAAAGGATAGAGAAGGAAGAAAAAAGCGCTTCTCCCTTTTACGCGAAATTCGTCTGCGAACCTCTGGAACGCGGATATGGAGTTACGCTGGGGAATGCACTAAGAAGGGTGCTGCTGTCTTCGATTCAGGGGCCGGCCGTCACTTCTATCAAGATAGATGGAGTCTTGCACGAGTTTTCATCCATCCCCGGGGTAAAAGAGGACGTAACGGAGATAATTCTTAACCTTAAAGGCATAGAGCTGAAAATGCACACATACGAACCCCAGACCATCCGGGTCAGCGGGCAGGGGGAATGCGACATAAAGGCCGGAGACATCGCCACGGGTCATAATGTTGAGATACTTAACCCGAATCACCACATAGCTACGCTCGCCGAAGGGGCAAAGCTCGAGATGGAGATGAGGGTCGATATGGGCAGGGGCTACGAACCCGTCGAGAGACGCGGGGAGCTTCAGGGCACGATAGGGGTTATTCCGATAGACGCGCTCTTCTCGCCGATAAGAAAAGTCAATTACGCGGTCACCAACTCCAGGGTGGGCAGACGCACGGACTACCAGAGGCTCACGCTCGAGATCTGGACGAACGGCACCATATTCCCCGAGGACGCCCTCGCGTACGC
This sequence comes from Thermodesulfobacteriota bacterium, assembly GCA_035455615.1. Lineage (GTDB taxonomy): Bacteria > Desulfobacterota_D > UBA1144 > Nemesobacterales > UBA2774 > 2-12-FULL-53-21. The sequence goes on along the minus strand of DATIET010000347.1, from coordinate 4,443 downwards.
TTCAAAGATTGTAAAACACATGCTTTCGGTCTTCATTAATTTCGATGAAGCCGAGGTGGACGAAGTGCCCGAAAGCGAGGACAAGCAGGAAATAAAAGGGACCGAGGACATTCTCTTCAACACTATCGAGGAGATGGACCTCTCGGCGAGGTCGCTAAACTGCCTGAGAAAGGCCGGTGTCGAGTATACCGGCGACTTGATTCAGAAGACCGAGGAAGACCTCCTAAACCTGGAGAATTTCGGTAAGCGCTCTCTCTACGAGATAAAAGAGAGGCTCCTGGAAATGGGTCTCGGCCTCGGCCTCAAGATAGATCAGGACGTCTTTAATAACGAGAAAGCAAAGCGCAGCGAGAAGATAGTTTCTCAATAACGTTTCGCGTGGAGGATCGGAGACAGCATTATGAGACATAAAAGAGTCGGACGCAAGCTCGGAGTTACTACAAAACATAGAAAATCCATGTTCCGCAATATGGTGACGGACTTATTCCGTTTCGACAGGATAAAGACGACCGACATGAAGGCTAAAGAGCTCAGGAGAATTGCGGAAAAAATGATCACCCTCGCGAAAGAGGGGACGCTCCACAAAAGAAGGCAGGCTGCGGCCTACATCCGCGATAATGATGTCCTGAAAAAACTTTTCGATGTGATCGCGGCCAAATTCAAGGACCGGCCGGGCGGTTATACCAGGATCATTAAGCTCGGTTTCAGAAAAGGGGACAACACAGCGGTTTCCATCATCGAGCTCGTGGAAGAGGATTTTAAACCGGCAAAGAAAAAGAAGGCGAAGGCATCCCCCAAGAAAGAGCAGCCGAAGACGACCGAGGCCGCGGCTAAGGAAAAACCAAAGGCCAGGAGCTCGAAAAAGGAATCCGCCGTGGAGCTGGGGCTGATCGAAGAGGGAAAGGCGGCGGCGGTCGAGACGGCCGTACCCGAGACGGAGCAGAAGCCCGAAGAAGGAGCTCAGGAGCCCGAAGCAGAGGTACCCCAGGTTCAGGAGCAGGAATTAACGGCTTCCGGAGCAGAAGAGGGGGGAGAGGGCGGGTCCGAGTCAGCGGCTGAAGCCGGCACGGAGAATAAAAAGGAAGAGTAGGTTATGGGTCTCGGTATTCAGGCTCGATCTTCCGGCATTCATTAGAAATCTGAAACAGTGATTGATGAATCCGGTATTCACAGAAAAATTAGAAAACAACAAGGGCGGCCTCATGGCCGCCTTTCTTTTTTAAGGCGGTACTCCTTGTGAAGCACGTAGGATTAATTCTCGACGCGGAGAAAATTTCCGATATCGCGCTCCTTGCCCGAAGGGCCGAGGATGCCGGGTTCGATTCCGTGTGGGCTACCGAGCTCTACCGCACTTCGTTCCAGCAGCTGGCGGCCGCGGCTCAGGCGACCTCCGGGATCAGGCTCGGCACCGCCGTGGCGCTGGCGTTCGTTAGAAGCCCCCTCGTAACTTCCCTGACCGCTCTCGACCTCGATGAAGTCTCGAACGGGAGGCTCATACTGGGTCTGGGCTCGGGCGCAAAGCGCACGAACGAGTTGTGGCACGGTATCCCGCACGGAAAACCCGTTACGCGCATCAGGGAATGCATAGAAGCGGTCAGGCTTATCATCGGCAGCGCGCATACGGGGGACCCCGTCGAATATAAGGGCGAGTATTACGATATCAACACCAGAGGATACAGACGGCCCTTTAAACCCGTGAGGGACCGGATACCGATATATCTCGCGGGCGTGGGGAGCCGCATGTGTCAGGCGGCGGGGGAGACGGCTGACGGTTACCTGGGACACGTCGTCTGCTCGCTCGGGTATTTAAGGGAAGTCGTCACAGGGAACCTCAAAACCGGATTGGCCAAGTCCGGGAGGAATCCGGGCGAGTTCAGGACCGCCTCTATTATAACGTGCGCAATATCGAGCGACAGAAAACGCGCTATGCATGCGGCGAGGGCCACTATAGCCTTCTACGCAACGGTACGCACATACGAGCTTCCGTTCAGGCTCCATGGGTTCGAAAATGAAACCGGGATGATAAGGGAGGCGTTTTTCAACGGAGACACAGCTTCGATGATAAAATACGTCACCGACGATATGGTCGCCGCCTTCGCCGTCGTCGGAAGCGCGGATGAGTGCAGGAGGAAGATAGACGAATACAGGGGGCTAATCGACCTGCCCGTACTGAGCGCGCCCCATTACTATATCGATTTCGAAGAAGTAGGCGAATACCAGAGCTCTATACTCGAAGTCTTCGGCAGATAATGAAACCTCTGAAAATTGATCTGCGTGTGATAACCTAACAGCGACGGACGTGTTATGAAAATCTTGATTACGGGATCGGCCGGGCTCATCGGGTCAAAGCTCATACCCCTGCTCTCAGGCAAGGGCCACACTGTAACGAGACTAACCAGGACCCGGTCGGGGGCGTCTCCGAATGCAGCCTTTTGGGGCCCCGAAAGCGGAGAAATAGAAGCCGGGAAGCTCGAGGGTCACGATGCCGTCCTGCATTTAGCGGGCGAAAACATTGCAGGCAGATGGACCCGGGGAAAAAAGGGCAGGATAGAAGATAGCCGCGTTAAGGGGACGATGCTCCTCTCCCGTACGCTCGCGGGTCTCGGATCGAAGCCCCGGGTCATAGTCGCCGCCTCGGGAATCGGTTATTACGGGGACAGGGGGAATCAATTATTGACCGAGGATAGCGGCCCCGGCGAGGGTTTCCTCGCCCGCCTCGGCATTAAATGGGAAGACGCATTGAGTCCGGCCCTGGATGCGGGGATAAGGGTTGTGAATATGCGGCTCGGAATTGTGCTCACGCCCGAGGGAGGGGCGCTCGGCAAAATGCTGCCCCCGTTCAGGCTCGGCCTGGGTGGGAAGATGGGGAGCGGAGAGCAGTACTGGAGCTGGATCGCGATTGACGACGTACTTTCGGCAATTTATCATTCGATCGTATCGGACGGCCTCCGGGGGCCGGTGAATTTCACCGCTCCCGTACCCGTCACGAACAGGGAGTTTACGGAGGCTCTGGGGGATGCACTTGGACGCCCGGCATTCCTGCATGTGCCCGGATTCGCGCTCCGCCTGTTACTCGGCGAGATGGCCGATGAAATGTTGCTCACCAGCACGCGGGCCTTGCCCTCGAGACTCCTCGGATCGGGTTTTGAGTTTCGATACGCGGAGCTCAAAAGCGCTTTGGATCATATGTTGTCTTGATTATATTATTCGACGAGGCTGAAATTGGAAAAATCCGAGCCGAAACAATACGGGGTGTTCCAGCTCCTGGAAGGTGACCTGGACGCCGATCCATTCAGGCAGTTCGGTCGCTGGTATGACGCCGCGTCGGGTGCGGGACTCGTGCATCCCGATGCGTTTGCGCTCGCCACAGTTTCCGCGGACGGGAGACCGTCTGCGAGGATGCTCCTCTTGAAGGGTTTCGATGAAAACGGGTTCGTTTTCTTTACGAACTCTGAGAGCAGGAAAGGAGAGGAGCTCCGCGGAAACACGAATGCGGCGATATGCTTCTGGTGGGATAAACTCGAGCGCTCGGTGCGTATCGAGGGAAAGGTCTACGGTGTCTCCGAGGGGGAGGCCGATTTATACTTCGCTACAAGGCCCAGGGGCAGCCAGCTGGGCGCCTGGGCGTCTCAGCAGAGCCGGGTTATAGAGAGCAGGGAGTACCTCGATAAGCTATATCATAAGATCGAGCTCGACTATGCCGACATGGATATTCCCAGGCCCGGTTACTGGAACGGCTACAGGCTCGTCCCGTCGTCAATCGAATTCTGGCAGGGGAGGCCGAACAGGCTCCACGACCGCTTGAGGTACAGGAAGCAGAGGGACGGCAGGTGGATTATCGAAAGGCTCGCACCCTGAATGATAGACTCGATTCTCAATGTTTATGTGCAGTATCCGCGGAGCCAATCTGCTTCGACCCTGTATAAATTATCACTATCCCCATCATGAGCTCGATCGGTTTCCCTGTCATGAATCCGGCGTCCTCCATCAGCCTGGTGAAGCCCTCTCGCTGTGGGAATGCAGAGGTTGATTCGGAAAGGTACCTGTACTCCGTTCCTGTCCCGAACAGGGAGCCTATGAAAGGGAGGAAGTTCCTGAAATAGAAGAGGTATATGGGGGCGAAAAATTTATTCCGGGGGATAGCGAATTCCATAATGCCGACTCTCCCTCCCGGTTTCAGCACGCGGTTCATCTCGGATAGCGATGTTGATGGGTCGGCCGTGTTTCTTATCCCGAAAGCAATGGTCACCGCGTCGAAAGCCCTGTCTCTGAACGGCAGGTGCTCGGCATCACACCGTGCGAGCGTTATCCTGCCTGAATTGCCGGTCGAGGAGATCTTTATCCCGGCTAGCTCCAGCATTCGGGCGCTCGGGTCTGCGCCTACTACCCTGCACCCCTTTAGATTCCTTACAATCTCTATTGCCACCTCTCCTGTCCCCGTCG
>DATIET010000346.1:0-4771 GCA_035455615.1 Thermodesulfobacteriota bacterium | reverse complement strand
AGTAGTCGCAGTTCCCTTCGATAACGAGCTGCTTCCCCCTTGCAATACGCCTGTCCTCCGTCGCTCCAGTCTCTTTTCCGGACGCAGACGAGTAAAAGAGGGCGGCTGCCGTAATGCAAAGAAAAGCCGCCGAAACGATAGTAATTCTTCCTGACATTCGCTCCTCACTCCCTCAGGGTTTTAACACGAGGACCGGGCAGCGAGCTTCCCGGATTATCTTTTCGGTTTCGCTGCCGAGTATGATCCTCTCGAAACCCCTTCTGCCGTGTGTTGTTATTGCGATCAGGTCAAACCCGTTTTCATCCGCGTAGTCGGTAATCGTGAGGGCAGGGCTTACGCCGGTAAGCACATGCGTTTCTATCTCCGCTTCGGGCGCGCCTTTGTTTTCCTTATAGTAGCGGTCTCTCACGCCGTCCACCCTTTGTCCGAGTTCTTTTGCGGAATGCCCCGACAGCTCGTCGACCAGCTCCGGGCTTAATTCATAGACGTTTGCGTCTATCCAGAATACGTATACGACGGTCACGGCAGCGCCCAGCTTCCCTGCAAGCCCGAGCGCATACACGAGGGAGGAATCCGCGGTGTCCGAGATATCGAGCGGAACCAGTATCTTCTTAATGTCGTATTCCGCTTTGCCGCCCTCCGTCTTGACCGACAGCACGGGGACGGGCGAATTCCTCAGCACCTTGAGCGTATTGCTCCCGAGGAGCGCGCTCCCGATGAGGCCGTGTCCTTTCTTCCCCATGACTATGAGATCGGCCGTGTCGGTCTTCGCCTTCTCGATGATCCAGTCGACGACGCTCCCCCTGACGACCTCGGTCGAGAACCTGACACCCGGGTTTTCGGTTTCTATGCGTTTGAATTCCTTACCGAACCTCTCCTCGGTGTCTTTGACTATATCCATTATCACGCTCTCGTAGCTCGGATAGAGGTCCGTCAAAGGTATCTGGATACCGCTTACGTGGAGGCAGATTATCTCGGAGCCGTATATACGGGAGAGGTAGAGGGCGAACCTGAGGGACCCTTCGGATTCCTTCGAGCCGTCCGTAGGCCAGAGTATTTTATTTATATTCATTACAAGTCAATATAAAGCCGGTAAGTCCGTCAGGGGGTCATTGTTATCACCGGGCAGCGCGCTTCCTGTATCACTTTCTCAGCGACGCTCCCGATGAATTCCTTTTTAAATCTGCCGCCCCCGTAAGTCATTATAACTATTAAATCAGCTTTTTTCTCAAATGCAAAGTCGACGATCCCCCGCCACCCGTTGGGCGCAATCACCGTGCTTATGACGAGGTCGTCCTTGAGCCTCGTCGCGCCCACGGTTTCTTTTAACTCTCTCTCCGCGAAACCCCGGAGCTGCTCGGCGAGCTCGGGCGGGTATTTCTGGTACCCCGTCTCGACGACGTTCACCACGTGCACGGCCGCGCCGAATGCGGCCGAGAGGCCGACGGCGTAGTCGAAGCTCTTACCGAGTCCGTGCGAAAGGTCGACCGGGACAAGTATCCTCTTGAAGCCCCCCTTGAACTTGTCCCCTCCGGCCGTCAGCACCGGGACCCTCGAGGACCGTAGCACTTTGAGCGCCGTGCCCCCGAGTATCGTCTTCTCGATCGACCTCCCTCTTCCGAGGGCAAGGAGGTCGGCGTCGTGCCGGACGGCGAAACTCGAGATCGCCTTAGCGGGTATGCCCCTAATTATTTCGTATTCGAAGCTTATCCCCTTTTTAGAGAGGTCGCGCCTGAGCTTTTCCATCGCGTCCTTCCTCGCGTTAATCAGGTTAAGGTCCACCCAGTCGCGAAACCTCGCCTTATCGGCGGGAGGAAAGAGATTTACGACGTTATAGTAATCGGGGATAACGGAAATGCCGGCAATACGGGATATAAATTTAAGAGAAAGCGCTTCCGCTATCCTGAGAGCCTCTGCGGAATCTCCCGTCCCGTCCGATCCCCAGACGATTTTATTTATTTTCAATTGAGGCCTCCTCCTGTATTCCGACCGAGCGGGATGACCGCCTGCGGAGCCGGTGTGCTCAGGGCTCCTACTTTACATCTACCTTTATCTCTTTGGGCTTCGATTCCGCTGCCTTCGGCAGGTGGACTTCGAGTATCCCGTCCTTGAATTCAGCCGTTATCTTGCCTTCGACGACCTTTGCGGGGAGGGTCAGAGACCTGGAGAAGCTGCCGTAGGACCTTTCGGAATAGTAATAGTCCTCTTCCCTGACCTCTTCTTCCTTCTTCATTTCCCCCTTGATCGTAAGCCTGTTGTCGGATACCGAGATCTTGATGTTCTTCTTGTCTATCCCCGGCACCTCGGCCTTGACTACTATCTCTTCAGCCTTGTCGAACATATCCACTGCCGGCCATACCGTCTCGATCTCCGTCATCCACTTAAACCTCGGAAATCTCCTCAAAAACCTCGACGGTAAATTTTCCTCGAACATATCCTCGAAGAACTTCTCCATACTCTTTGCCGGTTCCCATCTTTTAAGCGCCATAATGACTGCCCCCCTGTTATTTGAATTTATATTAATAGTTATAATCAATTTTCATGCCGTGAACAATTTTCGAATGTTCAGAGCGCGATAACGCTAAAAACTGAATTTCGGCTATAATTAATGATGTCTGTTGTAAGAATTTTTGACATAATAATGATAGAATATATATCTATAACGGGCTCCTGGCCTTGCCGCCGGACACCAAAAAATCCGGGCACGGCTTCCCGAAATGCGGTTTCGGTCCGTTTATACGAGTCTCACAACACAACTCAACGGTTAATACTTGGGTGACTAAATGAATAAAAAGCACTTATTGATCCTCGCCTCCTTGGCAGTCATTGCGCTGCTCGCATACATCTACTTCTTTCCGAAAGACGACGGAACGAACGAGACCGCAAAGGTAGAGAAAAAGAGGTACATCAAGTCCGTGTACGCCTCAGGCTACGTGGACAGCGTAAACAAGGTCCAGATCAAACCCGAAGTCTCCGGATACATCGAGACTATTAACGTGAAAGAAGGGGACAGGGTCAAAAAGGGCGAGGTTATCGCCGCGATAAAGAACGATAAATTGCAGGAACAGCTCCGGGAGATATCCGCTAAACGGGAGCTCATAGAAAACAGAATGAAAGAAGACTCCTCGTTCCTGACGGCGCTTAAGGACGAGATAGCGATATGGAAGATGAACACCGAGATAGAGAGGAGGAACTTCGAGCGGAGGGAGTCGCTCTACGCGAAAGGAATTATTTCGAAGGAAGACTTCGATAAATCGAGGCAGGGCCTCGAGGTGACGGAGAAGACATATGCAAAGTCTCTCGAGGGCCTGAACGACCAGCTCGCTTCGCTAAGGTCTGAGCTCGACTCCCTGACCGCGTCCGAGCAGGCGGTCGTACGCGAGATGGAGAAGCACGAGATAAAGTCCCCCGTGGACGGCGAGGTGCTGAGGAAGTTCGCCGAGGAAGGGGATTACGTTAACAGCGTGCTCAAGGACGACATACTCTTTTCCATAGGCAACCCGGGGACTCTCGAGACGGTGCTCTCCGTCGACGAGGAGTTCATCCCGCTCATCAAGCCCGGAGAGAAGGTGCTTATTACAACCGACGCCTATCCCGGCAAGGTGTTCGAGGGCAAGATCAGGGTCATAGAGAGGGAATCGGACAGGGTATCCCGGACCGTAAAGGTCAAGGCCGACACCGATTATCCGCCGGACATACCGGTCGGGATCACCGTCGAGGCGAATATCGTCATTACGGACAGGGAAGGGCTCTTCATATCGAAGGACGCCTATAAGAACGGATACGTCGAGGTCGTAAAGGACGGCAAGAAAGTCAGGGTGCCCGTCGAGGCGGGGGTGGAGGAAGACAGTTTTATCGAGATCAAGGACGCAGCCCCCGGGAGCGAGGAGACCCTGACCCCTTGAGATCCATTCTGTTCATAGCGTTCAAGCTCCTGACCGAAAGAAAGAGGCAGGCGCTCGTTTCGACCATGGGCGTGGCGATAGGCGTCGCGGCGTTTATAGCCATGAGCTCAGTCATGAACGGGTTCCAGATCTATTTCATAAAACAGGCAGTGGATATAAACGCCCACATAACCCTCAAAATAGAAGAAACGGACGACCCCGACAGGATACTGAAAGCGGTCTACGGAGAAAATATCGTCGCAGACGTCCTCGGCTCCAAGCCTAAAGACCTCAAGGACAAGATAATCGGCTACAAGCATTACCTGGATAAATACGAAAAGGACGACAGGTTCATCGGCATCGCCCCCCACCTCACCGGGCAGGCCATCGTGAATTACGGCACGAAAGAAAAGAGCGCGACGCTCATAGGCATAGAACCCGCTCTCGAAAGGAGGGCGTCGGTTGTCGACGATTATATAGAGCTCGGGAACCTGGACAAGATAGTCACCGACAGGAACAGCATAATAATGGGAAAGCTCCTCGCGAGGGACCTCGGAATAAAGGAGGCCGGGAAGAAGGTCACTCTCGTATCGCCGAGCGGGGGCATATACACGCTCAAGGTGGTGGATTTTTTCAATTCCGGAATAACGAGCCTCGACCAGTCGAGGGTCTACATGAACCTCCGTACGCTCCAGGCGATACTCGACAAGCCCAACCAGGTGAACGAGCTTATTATCAGGGTTAAGGACGTCAATCAGGCGGAGGCCCTGGCCGCAGTGATATCGGAAGATACCGGGTACTACGCCGAGAGCTGGCAGAGGGCTTTCAGCAACTTCCTCCAGATATTTAAAATGCAGAACTGGATAACTTACATGATGGTGTTCGCC
>DATIET010000345.1:0-6974 GCA_035455615.1 Thermodesulfobacteriota bacterium | reverse complement strand
GGTAGAGCATTATGTTGGCGCATTCTTCTTCGTCGAGTCTCCCGGAAAGCCTTTTCACTTCTTCCCTTACGCGCTCCTCGTGGAGGTTCCGGGAGAAGTAAAGGGCGGCGAAGTAGTGGTATGCGTACCCGTGCCTGAATTCGTAGCCCGAATCCCTCCCGGCGAGCGTTTCGGATTCGAGAAGAGCCGTTATCACTGTGCCGGTCCCTTCGGGTGGGTTCGGGAAATCTACCGAGACATCCCCGGCCAGGGTTTCGATGTGCTCCTCCGATATCCATCTGCTGCTCCTTGAGAACATCCTGTATGCAAGTTCCGACAGGAGGCGGATAAAAAAGGGGAGGCTTTCCCTGCCCGCAGCGTCCTTGAGCGATTTCGTTATCAAGTATTCGTAGTATTGTCCGTAGGAGCTCGCGCTCGGCCCCGACGGGTCCTCCGAATCGGCCATCTGGAGTATCGTCAGCACGAAGACCGGGTACGAGGGGACAAGGTTTCTTCCGAGAACCGTATCCACTGCGCCCATGAGCCTGTCTTTCCTCTGAGCTGCCGCTTTTTCATCCTCCGCCTGAACGCTCCCCGTCCATTTCGAGATGAGCTCCTCCCTGATCTCGTGTCCGAGCTCCTCGATCCCGCAGACGGCGTACCCTTCGGGCGCCCCGAAAACGGACATGCCCTCGGGCAGGTCGGCGAATTCGGGCGGGTTCGAAGCCGTGAGGATTACCGATCCGAAACGTGTTCTCAGGCCGAGGAGGAAAGAGCCGAGCTCGGCCGATCCGGCCTTTATCCTGTCGGCGTTGTCGAGAAGGAGTATCCTCTTCTCAACCGGCTCTCCTTCTATGAGTTCGTAACTCTCCGCCGTGTACTGCGATCTGTATTTCCCGAGGAAGAATTCGGACGTTTCTTCCGGGCGCGGGATCGGCAGGACCTTCCCGTCGGCATACACGGGCAAGAACCTCGCATCGAGGTAACTCCGGGCGAGGACCTTGAGGAGGGACGTCTTTCCGGAATCCCCGGGGCCGCATACGAGCGCCCCGCCGCCTGCCGCCATGGGGTCCGCAAAAACGGAAGAGTTAATCCGGCCGCCGCGCGGACCCGCTCCTGTCAGGCGTCCTGGGCTCAGTATGTCGAGGTCGGGGAACACATAGATATCCCGGAGTGTGAGAGATTCCCTGCCGGCGGGCTTTATCTGTATGCCCGCGTCGTTAATAAATTCGTTGAAATCTTCGTTGAAGACGGCATTCCCTGCCATGAAATCCCCGACTCTCTCGGGACGCGCTTCTCCCGCGGCCCCGGCGCCATGAAACCCGCGCATTTCCATATCAAAAATTATTTAAAGTATACAGGGGCATCGGAAGGGGGGGCAAATGAGTTAAAATATGAAGGCCTCTCTATACAGGGTCCCCGATATGCTACAAACGGAGACCGTTACCGAGTGGAGGCGCTTTTTTCAGGAGCGCTCCCGGCTGTATTTTCAATCGGGTATATCGGGTATATAATATAGAGGTTCGGGCGGCTTGTCCCGGACGCGGGTAAAACCTTTATATATACGGAAGGAGGATGATATGAGGACATTCTTTGCGGCACTTCTACTTTTGCTTTCATGCGCGAGTGTCTCAGGCGCGTGGGAGAATCTCCGCGAGTTCATATTCATAGAGGAGATGGGCGCTCCTGACGAGATCGAGCAGTACGATTCGGTCGAATACGTTACGGGCAAGAGCCAGCGGCACTTCAGGGAGGCGTGGGAGTTCGAGTATAACGAAGAGATGTACGTAGGCCAGTGCATAGACGTGCTCAAGGACCAGGCCATACTCGTCGGGGCGAATTCGGTCCTCAATATGAGCTGGAACCTCGAGAGGGAATACCCTCAGAACTGGTTTACCGTCGTCTGCCAGGGACTTGCCGCGTGGAAACATTGATGAGCCGGTGCGGTCACTCCCCGACCGTATGGAACGGGCCGTGTTTTTCCAGCCGGAGAGATATCCTTACCGCTTTATCCTGAATTTACAAAACTTCCGATAAGAGCGTTTTTCTTCGCCGGCTGTTTCCGGCGCTCATTTTTCGGTATCATGAATTAAGCCCGCTCATATGCATACGGGCGTTCCCGGGAGCCCGGAGATATAGGTAATTCTCAATATTATCCGGCGCACTATACCGGGCGGGATAATGTATATATAATTCATTCGTGCCGGTACAACGTACCGCCGCGGGCCTTTTCCGCATTTGCTCTAAATTCGGACGGGCGTTAAAATAAGGCCTTGGTATCAAGTGGTTACTCGGAGTTAAGGGAGGGTCGGGTTTGGAGAAGGGCAGTGAAAAGCCGCTTTACGAGCTGTTGGGGGGTGATACGCAGTGGAGGCTGATCCTCGATCTCGTAAGGGCTATAGTTACCGACAGGATCAAGATCTCGGCGCTTGAAAAACTGCTGACCGACAAGGGGGTCGTCAGCCGTGAGGAGCTTCAGGAACATTACGATGAGCTTCTGAGAGCCACTTCGGACGATGTGATAAACGAGGTGCTCCAGGAGTTCGGAAAGGGCAATTCGGATTACTGAAGTGTAAGTCAATGCGCGCAAGCGGCCGATATAATTCGTCCGGGGCGGCCGGGATACGCATCATGCCAGCGGTTTCTCCGCCTCATCGGCCGGGCAGGTGTCGACGCTCGACACCGCAATCTAAAAATCGTGTAATATTGTATCTGTAAAGTTATCGTGCGGGGAATATACGCATCTTCCGCGGGGCGCTTTTGATATCTCTCGTGCCGGAGCCGGCCGGGACGGCGCAGAGCGCAATCCGGAACCAACCGTGAGGAGGGGAATCGAAGAATGAAAAAGTTTTTGCTTTTGGTGTTTGCGGCGGCGCTCGGGTTCGCGGCTGTCTCATGCAGGGACGGCAAGGATTCGAAGACGAAAGAGGGCGGGGAATTCAGCTTCAGGAAAACTACCTGGGGTATGAGCCGCGAGCAGGTCAAGGCGTCCGAAGACAGCGCCCCGACCGGGGACAAGCCCGATGTGATTACGTACAGGGGGGAGGTCGAAGGAATACCCGTGATCGTCGGATATCTGTTCGACGGGGATAAGCTGATCAAAGCAGGGTACCTTATGCAGGGCTCGTACGAGGACCCGAATTCCTACATAAGCGACTACAACAAGGTCAAGGATTTTCTCATTATCGAGCACGGCACGCCGGCTCAGGACGAGGTGGTCTGGGGAGAGGGGGAGAAAGTGGATGACCCGGGCAAATTCGGCGAGTCAGTATGCGCCGGCAAGCTCAGGTATTTGACTTTCTGGGCTGACGGCGTGACCGTGATAAGGCAGAGCCTCGACGGCGAGGACGGGAAATGCAAGCACGGCGTGATGTTCGAGAGCGTGGAACTCTCAATTAAAAAGACGTTTGGGATTAACGATGCGGCGCCGCCCTCGCCCGGTCAGTAATCACATTCCCCCAGCGGCAGTCTAGACCCCCGCTTCCTTGTCTGACTTCATACGCTCTTCAATTAATGCCAGGTAGGACTCCTCCTCCTGCGCGAAATGGAGGGTGAGTATCGCATAGAGGCCGTACAGTATCCTTCTCAGCTCACGCATGTCTTCGGGGCCCGGGCCCTCGGCCGGCATCCCGTCCAGCAAACTGCCGAACACCTTGATGAGGTGGCTTATTTCGATGTGAGCCCTGCTCATCGTGGCAGTCGGGTCTTCTCCCCCGATTATATCCGCCACGAGCGGGTACACGACCGCGTCCTCGGCTTTCTCGTGCGGGAGGAGACGCTCGGCCAGGAATGTATGGATCTCCCTGAGTTCCTTAAGAGCCGCATCGGGCGGCATCGTGTCGAGCCTGTCGGTAACGTATCTTATGCGTCTCACCTCGGGCATGAGCTTCTCGTGCTCGTCGCGGAACTTGAGCCCTATCCTGGCCGCCTCCGCGTCCATGTGGCCCCTCTGCTTTCCGTCCCTGAGTGCGCGGAGCGCGTTCAGGATGACAATCGTATCTATTACCTCCTGCAATATGGCGCCCGTGACCGGCGCGAGGAACCCGGCGGCGGCTGCCAGCATCGCCGCTATCGAAAGGCCCATGCCGATGGCGATGCTCTCGAACGCAATGGACCTCGACCTCCGGGCTATGCGCACGGCTTCTATCAGGCGGTCGAGCTTGTCGACGAGCAGAACTACGTCCGCGGCCTGAGAGGACGCCGTCGCCCCCCTCGCCCCCATGGCCACGCCCACATCGGCTGACGCGAGCGCGGCCGCGTCGTTGATGCCGTCCCCCACCATTACGGTCACGCCTTCCGTACGCTCAGTGAGTACCGCGTCCACCTTCTCCCGGGGCGAGCGTTCGGCGAGCACTTTGTCTATGCCTATAGCCGCGCCCACGGACAGGGCGACGTCCTTGTGGTCGCCCGTGAGCATGACTATTTTCTGAAACCCGACACGCTTGAGCGCGCGGATGGTAAGGGGCGCGTCGGGCCTCACCGGGTCGTCCAGTATCAGCGCGCCTTCCGGCACGCCGTCGACCGATACGAATATGCACGAAGATCCGTCGAGCAGCGACCTCCTGTGGAGCAGGTCCGCCCTCGGGTCGGGGGGCGTGCCGCTAAGCACCCAGTTCATCCTGCCGAGCTTCACTCTTTTGCCGTTGACTGTGCCGGTGATCCCCGAGCCGAACTCCTCCGCGGCGTCCTCGGGGAAGCTCAGGTAGAGCCCGCGCTCGATTGCGGCTTTGACTATCGGCCGCGCTAGCACGTGCGGAGATACCTGATCGAGGGACGCCGAGAGCTTGAGTAATTCGTCGGGTTCGTAATCTCTGAGGCTTTCCACGCCGCTCAGGATCGGCTCGCCCTTCGTTATGGTCCCGGTTTTATCGAGTACCAGTATCTTGCCGCCGGCGAGTGTTTCGAGCGCCCCGCCGCCTTTTATGATTATGCCGCGGCGCGCGGCGCGCGAGAGCCCCGAAACTATCGCGACGGGGACCGCGAGTATGAGAGGGCATGGGGTGGCGACCACGAGGACGGCGAGGGCGCGCACGGGGTCGCCCGATATTATCCACGCGAACGCGGAGACGGCGAGGGTCAAGGGGAGGAAGTATACAGCGTACCTGTCGGCCATGCGGACGAGGGGCGCCTTCGCTGCCTGCGCCTGCTCGACGAGCCTTATTATCCCGGCGTATACGCTCTCACCGGCGCTGACGGTCGCTCTCATCTTGAACGGGGCTTGCGATGCGTTCACCGTGCCGCTCAGGACCTGGTCCCTGTCTCTGTGCTCGACCGGCTTCGACTCTCCCGTGAGGGCCGATTCGTCTAGCACGGCTGAGCCGCCTATGACGACGCCGTCGACCGGGACTACCTCGCCCGGCCTGACCATGAGGAAGTCTCCCGGCCTTACGTCTTCGATTGGAGTAGTGGTTACCGTATCACCGTCGAGCCTGTTTACAGTCCGCGGAGTGCGCCCCATGAGCGCAGACAGCTCCTTCCTCGCCCTCGATTCCGCATACTCCTCCAGCACCTGACCGCCCGAGAGCATGAGTGCGATCACGGCCCCCGCAAGGTATTCGCCAAGGGCGAGGGACCCGGCCATCGCTATGAGCGCAATCACGTCTACTCCCAGCTTGCCCGAGTAGAGCGTCCGCGCGACAATGAGCGTGAGGGGTATGAGCGCCGCGGCGGTGGCTCCCGCCCAGGCCCAATCCGTTATTTCCGGCATTTGCAGGAAGTGCGCAGCGAGCCCCGCGGATATGCCGGTGAGTGTGAGGACGAGGACTACGCGGTTAACGAATCGGGTATCACGCATAGCGGGATCGGTGCTCCGAATCTATTCCTTTCAAAGTTTTCAGGTTCACGCTGTGCCCAAGACGATGTGTTAGCGGTCCTCCTCAAGAATAATACACCACTCGTTATACAGAACAAAAAAAGGGGACATCTGGCGCCGCGGCGGGGTGTTTCATTGCCAACTCGTTACTGCGCCGGGGGCTTTATCGAGATTTTACGGGGCGTTAATTGAAAATTTATCAATAGCCTTATATAATCAAGATGAGCAGGGGGCCGTTATGATATCGATCCGTATCTGGAGACACGGACGACGCCAATCGGGTTTCTTGCATAATTGCCTCATTGCCGAACTTACAGAAAGAGCTTGACGCGGTCCTAATATGATTCAATACAAGGTAGAGAACATTACGCTCACGGACGACGAACAGGCGTTCCTCATAGACATGACTATAGAGCTCGAGGATTTTGAGACGGACTCGGACACTGTTTTCATCTCGCTTTCCTTCCCGCTCGCCAATGAATCGAGCGACCTCGAGGAGATAAAGGAAAAGGCCATCATCCACGCGAAGAGCCTGCTCAGAAAAGTTCTTCTCGAAGACGCCCAGCGGGATTTGTTTTAAAACCCCCCTCGATTAATGCGCGGAATAAACTTAATTCCATAAGCCATTCTATATCACTCCTCACTGCGCTAAGAAGATGCCCGTGTCCTGGATCGAATACGTGCGGTCGGCGTTCATGAGGCCTGCCACGAAAAATGCAAGCCCGCTTTCGCTAGGACCGCGGTACCTGTTGTCCTCGATGGAGCGGTAGAGCTTTGAGCCGTCGGGCGGCGCGGGCTGGAATTGCTGCGCGAGCGCGGTTACTTCTTGAGCGGGGCCCACGCGGTAAAGACCCTGCGCCGATCTATTACCCTGAAATAGTCTCGACCTGAATATGACCTGACCCGAGTCGTTCAGCCCGGCGAGCCCGAACTGCGCGAACTGGCCGACTCCGCCCGGGCCGGGATCTCCGTGACGGATGAGTGTCGTAATACCTGAAGGGCCCGCGAGGAATAAGGCCGAGTCGATGGGAACGTCCTCGTCTCCGTTTCTGATTCCCGCGCCGAACGCGACCTCGCCGTTTTCGTTCGGCCCCCTGGGAGAGACTTCGCTGTCAAACACACCGCCTCCTCCGCCCGGGACGGACACTACCTTACGCACGAGCTCCATTAATCCGTCCCCATT
>DATIET010000344.1:0-7626 GCA_035455615.1 Thermodesulfobacteriota bacterium | reverse complement strand
TTTTCCTCCAAATCCGGTAAAATTACAAACCGTTATGAAATTCGGCGCTCATGTCTCTATCGCAGGCGGCATCGATAAAGCCCCGGAGCGCGCCCGCGCCCTCGGCTGCGAGTGCTTTCAGATATTCACGAGGTCGCCCCGCGGCGGCAAGCCCCCCGCGCTCGGCAAAGACCTCGTCGATTCCTTCCTGAAATCATGCTCGTCCTGCGACCTCACGGACTATTACATTCATACGCCCTACTACATCAACCTCGCTTCCGAGAAAAAGGAGCTCAGGCGCTCGTCTGTTGCCATAATAAGGGAGGAGCTCGAGAGAGGGAGCCTGATCGGCGCGAAATACGTCATGACGCACCTCGGAAGCTCGAAGGGTATCGGCCGCGCGGAAGCCGTCGATATGGTCATCGAGGGGGTCGCGGAAATACTTAAAGGCTCCGGCAGTCTCATGACCGAGCTCCTTCTCGAAAACACCGCGGGCCAGGGAGAAACGATCGGGGATACGTTCGAGGAATTAGCCAGGATTCTCGACGAGGTCGGGAATCCCCGGCTCGGCGTCTGTCTCGACACGGCTCATCTCATTGCCTCGGGCTACGACATAAGGACCAAAACTTCCCTCAAGGACACGCTCGAGGCTCTATCCTCGGTCATAAGCCCCGGCCGTGTTAAGCTCCTTCACGGAAACGACTCCAAGGCCGGGCTGGGGGAGAAAAAGGACAGGCACGAACACATAGGGAAAGGTAAGATCGGGAAAGAGGGGTTCAAAGCCGTGCTCGGCAGCCCCGCCCTCAAAAATCTCGACATGATTGTCGAGATACCGCCCGAAGAAGTCGCACCAGATATCGAGCTTTTAAAGCGCATACGGGCCGAAATTTAAACTCCGGCCCGTATAATTCGGAGCTCTTCACTTTCCCGCTTTACAACACCGGCCATAAAAGGAATTATAAAGGCATGAACGAGCCTGTATTGGCAGCGAAGGGTGAACACGAGCTCCTTATACTCCCCGGAATGGCGAACAGGCACGGCCTTATCTCGGGAGCGACCGGGACCGGCAAGACCGTAACGCTCCAGGTCCTGGCCGAGAACTTCAGCATGATAGGTGTCCCGGTATTCATGGCCGACGTCAAGGGCGACCTCGCGGGACTCTCCCGTCCCGGCAGCGAAAACCCGAAGATTATGGAGCGCATAACCAAGCTCGGCCTCTCAAATTTCATATTCGGTGAACTTCCGGTGATCTTTTGGTGCCCTTTTGGTGTACAGGGCCACCCGGTCCGCACGACGGTATCGGAAATGGGCCCGCTCCTCCTTAGCCGCCTCCTCAACCTCAACGACACCCAGACCGGGGTACTCACGCTCGTATTCGAGATCGCTGATGACGGCGGACTCCTCCTCCTCGACTTGAAAGACCTGAGGTCCATGCTGCGCTATGTCGGAGACAACTCCTCCTCCTTCACCACCGAATACGGAAACATCTCCCGGGCGAGCATAGGAGCCATACAGCGAAGCCTCATCGCGCTTGAAAACGAGGGAGGAGACATCTTCTTCGGGGAACCTTCCCTTAACCTCGACGATTTTCTCCAGACCGATGCAAACGGCCGCGGGGTGATCAACATACTCGCCGCCGACAGACTTATCCAGTCACCGGCTATCTACGCCACCCTTCTTCTCTGGCTTCTCTCTGAATTATTCGAACAGCTGTCCGAAGCCGGTGACCCCGAAAAGCCCAGGCTCGTGTTCTTCTTCGACGAGGCCCATCTCCTTTTCGACAACGCGCCCAAAGCTCTCCTCGATAAAGTGGAGCAGGTCGCCCGTCTCATACGCTCGAAGGGTGTGGGAGTATACTTCGTGACTCAAATCCCTCTCGATATACCGGACATTATTCTGGGTCAGCTCGGGAACAAGGTCCAGCATGCGCTCCGCGCATACACGCCGCGCGATCAGAAGGCAGTCAGGGCGTCGGCGGAGACCTTCAGGACCAATCCCGCCCTCGACGCAGAGAAAATACTCACGGAGCTCGGCGTCGGCGAGGCGCTCGTATCGTTCCTCGACAAAGAAGGCAAGCCCAATATCGTAGAGCGCGCCCTTATTCGTCCCCCGTTCAGCAGGATAGGCCCTGTCACCCCCGAGGAGCGGAGCACCGTAATCCGAAACTCGCTGCTGCACGGCGTTTATGAAAGAGCAGTCGATCGTGAGTCCGCATACGAGATGCTGAGGGACCGTGCAGAGAGTGCGCCCGCGGCAAAACCCGCATCGAAAAGCAAGCCAGGGCGTCGGAGCGACTCGCCGTTTGAAGCAATGACAAAGAGCGCGGCCCGAACTTTCGGCAGACAATTAGCCAAGGAGGGAATGAAGGATGCCCCCAAAATTATTCGTGGAGTGCTGGGATCACTTCTCAGAAAAATAGGCAACGGATAAACATCTCCCAGTTTTATCAATTCGCGGCGCAAAGGGAGATGCGCTCTTCCGATTCTCCGCGTTAGACATCGCCGTTATTCATCCCGCATGAATCGATAAACCCTCCCGTCTTTCTTAGCGAAACGTACCGCCCCAAATTATATCGATGGATTAAAATCAGGTATTAAACCGAAACCTTAATAGGTGTGGATAAAAAAAGAATATCTAATACTCGGCTTTAATATATGGGGACATTCAACGCCAACGACGAATAATTAGCTGCGGCAGAACGTGATTCGCGACCCGGCACGAATCATCGACTTCTTAACACAGGCGCCGTGATATCATTTGCGCATCCGCAATCCAGGAATTCCGAATCCGATTTAAAATCAATCGACAAAAAATGAAACATAATAAAGCAAGCTTTGTAAAATCTCGTCTGTTGCGCGTGACAAGTTTTGCCGGGCCGTGCAGCCAAACATAAATTCAAATTCCTTCTGCATGCGGGATTCATTTCGCCAGCTATACTCAAATCCTAAACTGCGAAAGGAGGAATCGAAACATGTCGGAAACACTGAAAGTAGGAGACAAGGCGCCTGGAATCGAAGCCGAGACTTACGGAGGCGAAAAAATCAAACTCAGCGACTACCGCGAAAATAAATTAGTCGCGCTTTACTTCTATCCGAAAGACTACACAGGCGGATGCACCAAAGAGGCGTGCTCAATCAGGGACGGCATGAACGAGCTCGAGAAACTGGGCGTTCAGGTTCTCGGAGTCAGCACGGACAGCGTCAAATCCCATGAAGGCTTCAAAGAGAAACACAGCCTCAACTTCCCTCTCCTTAGCGACAAGAGCAAGGATATAATCAAATCATACGGCGTAGTAAGCGATTCGGGCTCGGCAAAGAGGGAAACCTTTCTCATAGATAAGACGGGAGTGATACGTTATATCTGGACGAAGGTTAAAACGACCGAACACTCCGAGGAGATAGCCGAGAAGGTAAAAGAACTGGGGCTCGCCTGATCGCGAGACAGGGTGCGCTGCGATATGATGATCAGAGGGAGCTGCCGCAGTATATACACTGCGCAGGAAAGGAATCGCTGCGGATGATGTAACTGCACTCCGGGCACGGGGCTCCTTTTAACGCAATCCCTGCCCTCCTCCCGCGCCTGACCCTGGCGATAACCGCATCCACTTCTTCCCGGCTCGTTTCTCTCCAGTCGGCGGCAGCTGCGTTCATCTTTCTCGCTCCCGGTATTTTGAGATTCCAGACCCACACAACGCCCATCACCAAGATTTAAACACGGGGAAATTAAGAGCGGATTATGAAATAGTTAAAGACCGGTTAAAAGATCAGGGCAAATTGTTGTATTTTACTAAGCGACGCCCTTGCCCAGATACGCCCTCAGCTTGGGCGAGAAGCTACGCTTTACGAGCGCAGCCCTGAGGCTCCATTCTTCCTTTTCTCCCGCCCCCGACAGGATCCTTACATCCTCCCCCTCTTTAATGGCGGCGGGAACCCCGTCCCTGTAAAGCACCCTATTCCTGTAATGTGACGACACCCTCTCCCCGGGCGTCATTACCCCGGTCAGATTAAGCGGATCGGCGGCGCTGACCGAAACGAGCTTGCCGTCCCTCTGCTTTCTCCTGGCCTCCCTGAGCCCGGCAACCGCCTCGGGCAGCGCGAACTGTTCCCCCCATACGCCGTCCACGAACCTTCCTCCTCTCACCTCGCCCCTGAGCTCGAGGAGTCTCAGTCCCCGCACAAGCTCTCTCCACGGCGGAGCGAAGCTCTCGCGCTCCGCGAGCCTCCTGAATATAACGCCATACCTCCTGAGTAGGGCCATGGCGAGCGTCCTGATATCTTCTCCCGACCTCCCTCCATCCCTCTCCCCTCCCCTCCCCCGTATGAGCGACCACCTGCCGGCCCCTTCCATGCTGAAGCTAGCCCTCTTTCTCCGTCTTCCCTCGGCAGTCCGGTATTTCGAGCTCACAAGGAGCGCCCGGAGCCCTGTGTAGCTATCCGACGTGACGATGCCGCTCGAAACGAGCTCCGCAATGGCGTTCTCCGTCTCCGATTTAAGCCCCTTCGTCCCGGACGCTATTTCCTCGAAGAAGGATGCCCCTCGCGTCTCGAGCAGGTCGAGCACATCTCTCGCCCGACGGGAAAGATTTTCGGCCGACGCTTCCGGATCGTGTGCGAACTTCTTCCACGTCTCGAGATTCGCCCTCTTCAGGATCGTCACTGGCGTCGTCCTGATCGGCCCCGGCTTCTTATTGGCTCCGTTAGACGTTTTAATCCTCGCCCACACGGCGCTCCCGGAGAGACAGAGCGTGTCGAGCCACGCGTGGTCATATTCGCTCATCCTCGACGACAGTATGTCCCCCTCCCAGGCGGCAGCCGGGGCTTCGAAGCCTTCCAGCATGTCGAGCACCCCTTTAAGCGACTCCGCCCCTTCCGGTTTATCGTCCGAGTCGACCCCGTGCCTTGAGAAAAGGAACCTCATGAAATCGGCCGCCGTCACGGGCTCTATCTCCTTTCGGAGCTTGCTCATCGTATATTTATGAATCCGCGCGAGAAGCCTTCTCTCGCACCATTCGAGCCCCTCCGTTCCCGGAGTAAAATTCCCCCTGAATACGAACCCCTCCCCCTCCATGGCCAGGAGCGCCTGATCGACGTCCTGCTGCGCGACTCCGAGCGACTCCGAGATCTCAGCCGCTTTCGCAGGCCCGAGGGCCCCGAGCCGCCCCCTTATTATTTCTAGAAGAGCCTCTTCCCTCGACGCCGGACCCTCTAACAATCTTTCGGGAACCGTAATCGGGGGTGCAAGCATTGCACCAGGATGTATAGATTTCATTTGCGCGAGCCTCTCGGCCGCCGTCCACAACCTCTTCCCCTCACCCGTTTCGAGCACGGCGGCCCTGTTCTCTTTGGCAAGCTCCTCGAAATAGGGCCTCCACCCGCCCGCAGCGTCTCCCCTTTCACCCTCTTCCTCGGCTATGAATCCGCAAAGTATGAGCGCGTCATGGAGCTCGTCCGGACTTTCCGCCTGGGGCCAGGCCTCCTCCTTTACCGTCCCTACCGCCTCCGCGTCGAGCGCCCCCAGCTCGGCCGCCTCCGAGGGGTCGAGCCACCTCCTGTTTTGGACCGCGTGCGTCCTCCTCTCCTCGAGTGGTGTGTCGTCCAAAAACGCGTAGGGCCTCGCGTTAAGCACCTGCCCCGAGAGGGGAGAAGGCTCGCGCAGGTCGAGGGCTACGAGCTCTATCTTCTTCGAATGTATATCCGCGAGCAGTTTTTCAAGGTTCTCTATGTCCATCGCCTCCGTAAGGCAGTCTTTTATAGTCTGGTTCACGAGCGGGTGGTCCGGTATCTCCCTGTCGCCGACTATATTTTCGAGACACGCGATCTGGTCGGGAAACACCTGTGCGATCAGATCCTCAGAGTGTATGCGCTGTATGGCGGGAGGTACCTTCTTTCCCGTCCACCTCCTCAGGACCGCGAGCGCAGTGCTCGCGTTCCAGCGCCATCTCACCTCGAACATCGGGGCGTCGAGGAGGGCCTGTGTCAGGAGCCCCCTTACGTTATTCGGATGGAGATAAAAATAGACCTCTTCGAGCGGAAAGCTGTGCGTAGCCCCCAGGCTCAGTATTATCGAATCTTCGGTCGCCGCGGCCTGGAGCTCGAAATTGAATTTCCTGCAGAACCGCTTCCGGAGCGCGAGCCCCCACGCGCGGTTCATCCTGCTTCCGAAGGGCGAATGTATGACGAGGTGCATCGCGCCCGCCTCGTCGAAAAACCTCTCCATTACGAGCCTTCCCTGTGTCGGTATCGCGCCGAGGGCGGCCTTCACGGTCGCCATATATGTAACGAGTTGGTCGGCTGCTTCGAGGCTCAGCCCCGCCCCGTTCGTAAGGCACTCAATCGCCTCCTTCTTCCAGTTGTCGTCTGGAAAGCCGTCGAGCAAGTCGTCATCCTTTGTAAAATCCTTTACATCCCCGAGCCTCTCCGATATCTTCTCCCTCAGCCTGGAAACCGCCGCCGAGAATTCAGGGCTCCTCCCCGGGGCCTCACCGAACCAAAATGGAATCGTAGGCGGCAGCCCCCCGGCGTCCTCTACCCTCACCTTCCCGCCGTTTACCTTTATGATCCGCCACGAATGGTTCCCGAGCAGGAATATGTCCCCCGCCGTGCTCTCTATCGCGAAGTCTTCGTTCACGGTGCCTATAAAAGTTCCCGTAGGCTCGAGTATCACGTCGTAATCGAAGCTGTCGGGTATGGTCCCGCCAGAGACTATGGCCGCGATGCGCGCGCCCTTTCTCGCACGGAGACGCCCGTTCACCATGTCATGGTGTATGTACGCGGCGCGCCTGCCTTTCTGCGCGGCGAACCCCTGGGCGAGCATCTTCACGACGTCGTCGAACTCCCCCCGGGACAATTCTCTATACGGATAAGCTCTCACAAGCAATTGGTAGAGCTCGTTTTCGAGCCGCTCCCCGCACGAAACCTCGGCGACTATCTGCTGCGCAAGCACGTCGAGCGGTTTTTCGGGCATGATTATGCTGTCGAGCTCCCCTCGTTTTACAGCATCGAAGAGCGCCGCGCACTCCAGTAGCTCGTCCAGACTGAGGGGAAATATCTTTCCCTTGGGTGTTCCCTTTACCGTGTGTCCTGAGCGCCCTACCCTCTGGAGGAACGTGGCGATCGATTTCGGAGAACCTATCTGGCAGACGAGGTCTACAGCGCCTATGTCTATCCCGAGCTCGAGAGACGCGGTCGCTATTATCGCCTTCAGCTCACCCGACTTGAGCCTCCTCTCCGCGTCTAGCCTGAGTTCCTTGGATATGCTCCCGTGATGGGCGGCTATAACATTAGCGCCGAACCTCTCTGTCAGGTTGTGGGTCATGCGCTCGGAGAGCCTTCTCGTATTCACGAATATCAGGGTGGTCTTATGGGTCCTTATAAGCTCCTCTAGTTTTTCGTATATTTCATCCCATACCTCGTTCGACATTACCGCGGTAAGCGGGGAGCGCGGGATCTCCAGGGATAAGTCGAGCTCCCTCCTGTGGCCGGTGTTTAGTATGGTGCAGTCCGGGGGGCCGTTCTCCCCGTCCCTTCCGTGCCCTATGAGGAAACGGGCCACGGTCTCGATCGGTTTCTGCGTCGCCGAGAGACCTATCCGGACTAAATCCCCCGACGTGAGCGCAGCGAGCCTCTCCATAGACAGTGCCAGGTGTGA
>DATIET010000343.1:0-4549 GCA_035455615.1 Thermodesulfobacteriota bacterium | reverse complement strand
GTTTATATCGCACTGGGGGGTGATATCCTTCTCCCGCTGCCTCTTATTAAGATCGAACACCGCATTCTCGGTCGTATTGCTCGCCTCGCACCCGCAAATCTGGCTCGCGCAGCAGCTGCATCCGGCCTCGGTTTCGAGCTTGACTATCTCGGAAATGTCGCAGCCCTGCAGGCCCGAGCACGCCTCCCCTACGAGATTCCTGTCGTTACAGCGCGATGTGCACAATGTGGCGTCGCAGACATATCCGGATTGAATATTATTAGAAGTTACACAACCATTATATTCCTCGCATACCTCGCCGCAGTCCACGTCCAGAGGAGGCGGCGGAATATCCTCTGTGATCAGCGGACATCCCCCGAGCGATTCAGGCGCATCAGGAATACAGCCTCCCGGCGGAGGGACAGGGGTTGTGCCCGTCAGATTAGGGTTATATGCGGCTGACCAAATGTGATCGTCCTCCAGCAGGCAGGCCTGATCGTCGAGTCCCACCTGATAAGGGCCGTCGTAGGTCGGGCACGAGCATTCGACGATCCCCTCTTCCCCAGTCCTGAGGCAGGGGGCAGTCATGCATCCGGCATATAGGGACTGCGGACAGTTGGTATCCCCTATACCCTCTTCGGGGACGCAGTCGAAGCTGAAGACGGATATGGCGTCGGAACCGGGAATAAAGTTTCCGCTGTTTATCGTTTCGCATACGGGCGCCGAGTTCGTATCCTGACATCCGCTCCCGTCGGCTCCGCAGGCATCGACGGTTTCAAGATATTCGTCGAGATCGAGTATCGCATTTATATCGACGAAATATTTCCCGTACGCGATTTCGAAGCATTTGCAATTTGCGAACGTACCGTCTCCGATAAGCACGCATGATTCGGGATCGGGGCCGGAATAATAACATAGAGCGAACGGCCCCCCCTCGCACGGAAGAAAGTTAGTCGGCTCGAGTAATATGTCGGCGTATGCGGGGCCGAACGGGGTAGTCATCAAATCGTTAGGCACGAAGCTAAATCCCGCGTATGATCGGGGGATTAAGAAAAACTGGACGGTAAAAAGAACTAATACTGCAGCACGACAATAGTTCATAGTTCTAGGCTCCTTATCGCATTAAATTATCGAAATTGATCTCTTGCCGTCCGTCTCGATCGCGGATTGGATCCGGCACCGATTAAATATTTTCCAAATTATCGGTCTCTTTCAATTTTATGTCAACACGCTCAATGAAACGGCTTCATTTCAGAAAGTGGATCGGAAGGTTTAACTTGCTCCGTCTAATAGAGAATTCGTAACGCCCGGTATATTTGCTTTCAAGTCCCGGCTGAACTCCCGCTTGTTGAAAACGGCCGGAGAATTATATACTGTATAATCTCCGATTCGACACCCGGAGGCTTTACAGAGGTAAAATACGTACCTACTACTAAGAAACAGGAGGGGTATTATGATTAGAACCGCTCAAACTTTACTAAAAAAAATGAGTCCAATCTCGCTCTCGTTACTCATCACCGTGTTATTCGCAAGCTGCTGCTTATTCATGCTGAATAATAAAGCCTTTGCCCAGGATGTAAATCCCAATATAGACCCCAAGGCTGCAGGCATTCTTCAGGACATGAGCTATTACATGGGCAGTCAGTACGAATATACATACAAGGCGGATATGATGTTCGACGACGTGCTCGAATCAAAGCAGAAGATTCAATACAATGGGGAAGAAACGGTATATCTCAAGAAGCCGGATAAATTCTACGCCGGCTATGTAACCGACCTGGGTGGATATAAGCTCTGGTACGACGCCGGACAGGCAACGCTCCTCGAAGTTCCGCTCAACGACTTTTCACTCGCAACGCTGCCGCCTTCCGTTGACCAGGCCCTTAACAAGCTGAAAGAGGAATATCAGTTTACCCCTGCCCTGAGCGAATTCCTTTTTATAGACACGTACAAAGTCATGACGGCAAACGTAATATCGGGCGCATATTTCGGTATAAGCAGGGTTATGGGCGCTAACTGCCACCATCTGGTATTCGTCGAGAAGGAAATAGACTGGCAGATATGGATCGAAGTCGGTAAACGCCCGGTCCCGAGAAAGCTCGTGATCACGTATAAAAACATGGCGGAGTCACCCCAGTTCATCGCATTGATAAAAGACTGGGTCTTCGGGAAGCCGATCACGAACTTCGCTTTCAAGCCCGAAATACCCGACGTAAACAACCGCGTCGAATTCAATCAGATCACAGGAAACCAGAAGTTTAAGATCGGTAGTATAAGAGCATTCGACTAAGAATGGATATTAAAGGAGTAGTGAGCCGGGTACTCCGGCTCACTATTTTTTTACCGTTAAGCCAGTACTACGTTCTGAGCCTGGGGACCTTTCTGTCCCTTTACAACGGTGAACTCTACGCGCTGACCTTCTTCCAGAGTGCGGAAACCGGTCGCCTTGATTTCACTGTAGTGAACGAAAACGTCATCGCCGTTCTCGACCTCAATGAATCCGAAGCCTTTTG
This sequence comes from Thermodesulfobacteriota bacterium, assembly GCA_035455615.1. Lineage (GTDB taxonomy): Bacteria > Desulfobacterota_D > UBA1144 > Nemesobacterales > UBA2774 > 2-12-FULL-53-21. Next base: position 2,057 of record DATIET010000343.1, on the reverse strand, counting down.
TAGAATTGAACCACTTTACAGTGCCAATTTTACGTTCTGCCATTTAGGGTGCTACCTCCTGTTTTAAATTGGGTTATGCAAGTGGTTCAAAATCGCTTTCAGATGGTGATCTTACATTTGACAAGAACTACTGCAACCTTAACTTTATTTTAACTTATTTAATTCCGGCCGTCAACCTTTGTTAAAAAATCGGCCTGATGCAGACCGGAACCCGCCCCCCCTCCCGTTCCGCGGTAAGTATCTTTGAACGCTGTATATCTTCAGATGGTCAGGATGCGCTCCCCGCTGTCGTAAACCGTAATCGGACCGTCCTGGGAGACGGTAATTGCGAGACAGTGGGCCTCGGCGCTCATCTTGGACGCGCTCGAGTGCCTGGCTCCCTTTCCGATGCCGATCTCGGCCTGGGTATCTGCGCTCGGACGGAGGAGCACCATGCAGCCCCTGAACTTGCCTTCTCCGGAATCGATGATCGTCGCCCCGTCCTGTTTCGCGTAATTGATGATCTCGCTGTCCGTGAGCTTCGATATATCCGTATTGGATATAGTGGCATAGGGGCTGATCTCGGGAGGGTCAGATTTTTTCAATATTTTATCGGATTCCCCCAGGACGAAAATCGCCCCCAGGTTCCTCTCCGACATGAGAAACGCGCAGCGGAAGATGCGTCTCAGGAGCCCGACGTCGTACTTTTTTTTCAGAGCGAGCCTGTCTACGGTCTCGTCGATTTGCGGTAGGTTCTCGGCCATCCAGTTCCCGTTCGAATACCGTGCGACCATCTCCCCCCCTGAAAATACCCGGACCTGCCTCCCGCCCACTGGAACGAAAAATACGATCGCGTCGCATTTGCTCGATATCGCGGCGTGCTTCCTGAACTGCGGACCGAGGAGGAAATTCGCCTGACCGTCCGTATCTATCTCCAGCTTATGCACCCTGCGTAAATACCCGTACCTGTCTATGCCATAGCCGAGCACCACTCCGTCCACAATTTTTGCGAGGGCGATTACCACCTGCTGCATCCGCCTTATGTGGTCGAACCGGTGAAACTGGATCTCGCTATCGGGCAGCACGCTCGATATGTGCGTCGGATCGCCGACGATAAGCGCAGTGGAGATTGGCTTTTCCTCACTCTGCATCTGCGCTATGCTGGCCGCGGTCTCGCAGATATTCACCATCGACAGCGCGTCTATCCCTTTCGAGCGCGCCAGGTCCAACAAAAACCCGATCCCCGCCTCTTCCATCCACGCCGTCAGTATGTCCTGTTTTTCGAGAAGGTCGCGGAGCTGGTCCGGATCGAGCTGTACCAGAGTTATATCGTCTTTTTCGATCCGGTGAGTATCGGGATACATCGCGTCGATGTATAACGAGTATTTCCGGAGTATATCGGCGCGGTCATTCCGTTCGAGCTCCCCGGTATCGGAGCCGTACCCGCTAAAAGGCTTATCGATCAGCGTGTATGCCTCCACCCTCTCCCAGACGTTCAGCCGGTTATTCACATCGGAAACCGAACTGTCGATTATCGCTTTAACGTCCGGATGAAACGAATCGAGCGGCTGGCCGCCGTTCTGATTGGAGGGGTTATTCCCGGCGAGATGCTCCCCGATCGCCTGAAAGTTCGGAACGATCAGCGCGGATACGAATGATTTACCCTCGCCGAAGATAAGGGCCTGCGTAATAAAAGGACTGTCGGCGAGATGGTTTTCAATCTTGGACGGAACGATTTTATTCCCGCGGGAAAGGAGGAAAATTGACTGTTTATGTCCGGTCAGGAACAGATACCCGTCCTGATCGAACCTTCCCAGGTCGCCAGTGCGGAACCATCCGTCCGGGTCGAATAAGCTCACCGCGTCTTTAGGGGCATTCCAGTAGTCCGCCGCGGAAGTCTCGCCCCTGACCAGGACCTCGCCCTCGTCCGATATCCTGATCTGGAACCCGGGCGCCACCTGGCCGCATGAACCCGTCCTTCTCGCATACGGGCGGCTGACTGCGGGAAAACCACCCGCCTCGACCACCGAATATACGTTCAGAGGCATGAGGCCTATCGCCTCGGCAAAACCCGAGAG
>DATIET010000342.1:0-5566 GCA_035455615.1 Thermodesulfobacteriota bacterium | reverse complement strand
TCAGGGACATACAGCCAGGTTTATCTCCTGGCTTGCTGTATGCTCCGTGCCGGGAACTAAAATCGTATGGGGCGTACAGGGCTCCGCTTCCGGAAGTACGCAGGAAAGGTATAAGCGGAAGAAGTCGCCTTCCCTCTACATCAACAAATGGGTCTCACCGTTCGTCCCTCTCATGATATCCAACTCGTTTGAGGGACTCGCTTCAAGGAGGAGGCTGGGCTACAGGTGCAAAAACGAGATCGTCATTAATAACGGCATCGATACAGATAAATTCAGACCCGACCCGGCAGCTCGCGGGGTTGTGCGTCGGGAATGGGGCATCCCCGAAGACTCGCCGCTCATAGGTATCGCCGCCCGCTTAAGCCCGGTCAAGGGACATGCCGATTTCCTGAAAGCAGCCTCACTACTTCTCAGGGAAAAGGGGGACGCCCGTTTCGTCTGCATCGGCGACGGGCATAAGCCTTACAGGAATGAACTAAAATTCCTGAGCCTGGAGCTGGGATTGGGCGGCCGTATCATATGGACGGGTGTCAGGGCTGACATGCCTTCGGTTCTGAACGCGCTCGACGTGCTATGCTCTTCTTCTCACAGTGAGGGGTTCCCGAACGTGATCGGGGAGGCCATGGCCTGCGGCGTGCCCTGTGTCGTGACCGATGCGGGGGATTCTGCACTTATCGTGGCTGAACTCGGTACTGTAGTCCCGCCGGGCAACCCCGCCGCTCTCGCACGGGGGCTGGGCGGTATGCTGGAGATGCTCCCGAAGGTTCGCCGCGATGATTTGCGCAGGAGGATTGTAGAAAATTTCACCCTGGAAAAGATGATAGGGGAGACTGAAAAGGCGCTTGAGGAAATGTTGAACAGCTAGGCTCGCAAAGCCTGCCCTAATCCCTGGATTCATACGGGACATGTACATTACCTTAAGCCCGTGGGTCTCTTCCGGTGTGGGCGGCTACCCGCGCGGGCATGCACGCTACTTCTGCAGTGCCCCGCGTGTTATTATTGTAGGGTGGAGCAAGGAAGCTGAACACCGGGCGGGCAAGAGGATGAAGGGATCATGACAATGGCCGATTCCCCTATATTCATCGTGGGCTGTCCAAGGAGCGGAACGAAGCTGATCCGTGATCTGCTCCGCTCACACCCGAACATCACGTTCCCTCACGAATCCCAGTTTATACCCAGACTCTATAGGCTCTACGGCGACCCGGTGAATGAGAAGGAAGCGATACAGCTGGCCGGGACCATACTCGGCATCCACTGGGTAAGGGCATTCGATTTGCCCGTCTCCTCCTCATCGTTCGCCGGGTACCGCAGTTACAGGGAGGTCGTATCCCGCATTTTCGGGGAATGGGCGGCGAAAGAGGGGAAGCCCCGCTGGGGCGATAAAACACCGCAGTATGTGACTGAAATCCCGACACTCATCGAAATCTTCCCTTCGTGCAAGATAATCCATATCTACCGCGATGGCCGGGATGTTGCTCTATCGTATATGAAGGTATGGTTTGGTCCGGGAAACGTTTTCTCGGCGGCGTCGGCGTGGAAGCGGATGGTGACAAAAGGGCGCAGTGACGGGGCAGAGGCGGGGCCGGACAGGTATATGGAAATTCGTTACGAGACCCTCCTCGACCGACCCGAAGAGACAATGGAGGGCGTATGCGAATTCATCGGCGAGCAGTTTGACGAAGGGATGCTGACGCCTAACTTTATAGAGAGCGGGCTTGACCTGTCGAAGCCCGGAGGGTACGGGACGAAGACCGAGATACTACGCACGAATCAGGGGAAATGGAAGAGAGAGATGGCGGCCGGCGACCGCGCTATATTCGAATCCGCAGCCGGAGGACTCCTGAGGGAGCTCGGCTATGAGACTGAAGGGCACGTACGCCGGATAAGCAGACATGAGAGGATACTTTGGAGTATTCAGGACTATTACCATTTTATAGAAATGCGTTTAAAGAGGCGGAATATCAATGCGTGGATTGCGGACGAGCTGCTTCTCAGGTGGGCCGACGTACGCGGCGACATTAAGATGGATAAATTGTTCGGAAAGCTTTTCCCAAATCGGAAGAACTGATGTGTTAGGGTCTTTTCAACCCGCCCCCTCTCCCGAGATCTTTCCTCATGGCGCTCGGCGTGATCCTGTCCGTGATTACCGCGGAAGCCGCGAGGTGGATTTTTTACAAGAGGTCGGGGGGGTAAGATGGAGATATGAGAGGACTCTCTCATCGGTACCCCGTTTTTGATCCTCTGTTCGGCTAAGTGTATGAACGGATATCACTTAGCTCTTGGAGCGTATCGTCTCCTGATTACAAGCAGGCTGAACAGCCCCAGCGCTCCTGTCAGGGCGATCAAGCCCCACTCGTTGAACGTGGGAATCGGATGCACTCCTCCTTCGCATACGCTGCCGCACAGATCCTGAGCCTGGGAAGCGCATTTTCCGTCCCAGCTTACATTACAGCAGAAACTGTCGGCCTCGCAGACGGCATTCTGACATTGCTGAACATTACATCCGATGCCGAGGTGCGCGATGCAACAGTCGCTCCCGTCCTGGGTGTATCCCGTTTCAGGGGCGTATAACAAGAAAATACAAGTTAAAAGAAGGAACACCGCCGACACTAAAATACGGTCTCTGATTAACATACCTCATCCTCCATAAGATGGATTTAATCTCTAAAAAATGCAGGCAGATTCCTGTTTTCCGGCGGATTATGAGAATAGATCCAGCGTTGAGGACTACGCCGAGTGCCTGCCCCGATTATAGCAAAGCCTGGCTCTATTATCAATCCTCATCTATTTGCGCGACAATATAGGATTTTTTACAGGAGGGTGGGGTGATGCCTGGAGACGTTCAAACCTTTCTCTCCCTCATGTACTGCTCGACGATGCTCCGCCACAGGGGGTCGTTGATACCGGCCTCGAGGATTTCGTGGAAGAACGTTTCCGGGTCCTTCTTCCACCTGAGTATGTTCCCCGCCTTTTTCGTGAACGTTTCAAACGCCGTCTTCCGGGGCTGCTGCTCGTCGAGCTCGCACCCGATCGTCCCGGTGTTCAGCGCCGACCTCAGACCGACGAACCCGATCGAGACCTTCACCTTCTCCGGATCAAGGTTGTTCGCCAGGCAAAACGCCCTTCTGTAAGTTTCAAGCTGCTGGCGGTGTTTGTAGTCATTCTTGGTATCCCTGTCAGTCTTCCAGTCGACTATCAAATACGAATCGCCGTTTTTGAATACCGCGTCGATGAAGCCCGAGAATACGATCTGCTCGTCCGTATCTATGAGCCCGCCGAGAGGCACCCTGAAGCTCATCTCCGTCGCGTGGCTCTCCGGGTATTTATGTTTTATCTCATCGAGGAGCGTCGCGATGTTTTCTTTGAACGGCTCGAGCTCGGGCGTGCATTCGCATTCACCCTTATTTATCAGCTCGTCGGCTATGGCGTGGACGCTAAGCCCCGTCGCAAGGGATTTCGTGTCCTCCCTTATCCTGAGTATGTAATTCACGAGGAACTCGTACGCGCTGTTGTTGACGGACGAGAAAGAGATGCTTCCGAGGGAGCCGAAAAAGTTTTTCACGTAGTCCGTAAGCCAGCTCTCTTTTCTCTCGAGAAGTTCCCTCGCGCGCTCATACTCGCCGCTGACGAAGCAGGTGAACGCCTTCTTGCGGGACTCGTCGTAATCTACCCCCGTCCCCGCGTTCACTTCGAGCGTTCCCTCCTCTGCATGTTCGTTGATGAATTCGGAGAATTTCTCGGTCACGACGACGAGATTCCTTTTCGCCCGCGTGAACGCGACGAAATTTATACGGAGGGTCTCTTCTTCGAGCTCCTCCTCGGCGTCAATCCCTTCGAGCCTGAGTATCGCCTCGACCGCTTCGTCCTGGTAGTTCGACTTGTCGGGCGGCGTAAAGGGCGCGTAGATCACCGTATCGTATTCCTTTCCCTTGGCCTTGTGGACGGTCGTAAGGGTAATGCCGCTATCGGTCTCGATCTCGTTCGATGAGAGGTCGGCAGTGCGGAGATACGCGATCAGGCTCTCGCGGTTCAGATCCTTGACGAATCCGAGGGCTTCCTGAAAAGCGTACTGTAAATTTATCGCGGCCGTGAGGTACTCCCTTCCGTATGAAGATGCTGCGGGGATTATCCTGTCCGTGAAGAGCATGTTTACGTCTTCAATCGAGTTTAATGATTCCCGCTCAGCCATGAAAACGGGCGCTTTCCCGCGGAGCGCCTCAATAGTGACATCACGGTCGTCCAATATGTCGAATGCGTCCCGGAGCGGGAGTGGGGCGAACGGTGTTACGAGGGCGTTTTTTATTTCGTCTATATTATTGCTCAGTATCCCTCTCAGATATTTGATGACGCTCGTCCTCGCTTCGTTAGACGCGGTGAGGAAGGTCGAGGAGAAGGGTATGTCCTCCTTCGTGAGCTCCCTCGATATCTCCATGATCTGGCCGTTCGTCCTCACGATTATCGCTATGCTGCCTTTATCATCACCCGAGGATTTGAGTATCTCCGTCACAGCGCGGGGAACGAGCTTCTTTTCGACTTGATATATGAGGGGTTTCTCTCCCTTGAAGCCTCCCGCGCTTTTCAGCTCACTGAGCTCTCTCCCGTGGGACTCGTCCTTCGTCTTGGATACAAAGTACTCCCTCGCATAGGCAAGTATCTCGTCCGTGCTCCTCCAGTTCTCGGACAGAATGAAGTGCGAGGAGTCCTCGAACATGGCGAAGTTGAGTATGGAGCCGCCCTGGAATCCGAATATGGCCTGTTTCTTGTCGCCGACAGCAAAGAACTGCCTGCCCGACCTTATCGCGATCTCGGCTTCCATCCTGTTCACGTCCTGCAGCTCATCGACGAGCACGAGCTCGTACTTGGGTATGTCGTCAAGCCTGAGGAAATTGATGAGCAGGTCGGCGTAGTCCATTCCCCCGCCCCGTTTCACCTCCTCGTACCGTTCGAAGATTTTTACGAACTCCCGTGCGAACAGGTCCTTCTCTCCCTTGCTGACCTTTTTATCCCCTTCGAGGAGCCGGAGTGTGTTTTCGAGTTTTATCATGTCGGGCTTTATTCCAAAGGACTTCAGGTAGCGTATGAGGTTCTCGACCTTGGGCACTATGGTGTCGATGAGATGAGACGAACCGTAATTGAAGACCTCCTCGTCCGCTAGGTGCCTGTAGACGGAGAACCTGAGCAGGTTTGAGGAAATGATATTCCCGCGCTCGAGGTTCTCTAGCGCATAGGAGTGGAACGTGTAGATATTGAGCTTCGAGAGGTCGGGTTTTATGCCGTTCTCGGTAAGGAGCCTGATTATCCTCTCCTCCATCTCCCTCCTTGCCTTATCGGTGAATGTGAGACAGAGGATTTCCTCGGGGGGAATCCCGTCCCCGACCGCTTTCAGGTATTTACGGGAGAGGAGGAAGGTCTTTCCCGTGCCCGGGTTGGCAGTGACCAGCACGCTCCCCGGGGCTTCGAGTATCTCCTGCTGTTTCGGTGTCGGTCTTGGCGTTTCGTTCATATCTTCTCGAACGCATCATTCGGAGGCGCGGAGCTATCCGTATACGGTTTTATTTTTACATAC
>DATIET010000341.1:0-3276 GCA_035455615.1 Thermodesulfobacteriota bacterium | reverse complement strand
GCCGTGTCATCAGGATCGGAGGTCTCGGAAGCAGGTGGATAAAGGCAATGCCCTACGCCGACATCATGCTCGGATTGTTTTCACTCATGTCCGCGCTCCGCAAAGAAGAACCCGATATCGTGCTGTTCATAACGGAGGAGGCCGAAGCCGCAGGGGGTCTCGTGCCGCATATCTCGTTCGTGCCTGTAGTACGGGTGGCGGGCTCCGGTATCACTACTTGTTTCTACGGAAACAGGATAATAAAAAGACTGATGAAGTATCCCATGAGAAGGCTCTACAGGAACGCCGGGCGCATCATAGCTGTCAGCAGGAACACGAAGGGGCTTCTTGAGGGTATCGGGGTCCCGGAAGACAAGATCACGGTCATCTACAACGGCGTAGGTGAGGAAATGCTGTCGGGAGAGCCCGAGGCTCGAAAGATGAGGGGACTAAGGGGAAAGCACGGGATCGGCGAGATCGCCCCGGTCATCATCACGGTTGCGAGGGTGCTTCCGAGGAAAGGCCAGGATCTGGTTATAAGGGCCCTCCCGCTCATAAAAGAAGAATTTCCGGACATCGTCTATATCGTCGTCGGCGAAGGCCGGTACAAAAACGAGTTCAGGGAACTGGCAGAGGGTGCGGGCGTGAGCGGCTCCGTGATTTTTACAGGGGGAGTGAGCCATGAGGAAATAATCCATTACCTCGACCTTGCGGACGTGTTCGTGATGCCGAGCAGGGACTGGGACAACAAGGTCGAGGGACTGCCGAACGCATTGCTCGAAGCGAGCGCTAGGGCAAAGCCCGTTATCGCTTCGAAACTGGGGGGATCCGCGGAGGCGGTGAAGGACGGGGTTTCGGGAATCCTCGTCGACCCCGAAAGTGTCACGGACATTGCGGGAGCGGTGGAATCACTCCTGAGAGACCCCCGGAAAGCCCGCCTCATGGGCGGGAGAGGCAGGGATATGGTCAAAGAGTTCCATACCGAGTCCGGCATGATTAAAAATTATATCGATGTATTAAAAGAAGTGCTTGATGGAAAATCATAGAGCCTTTCGGAAATAGCGGCGAATGAGTGAAACTCGCAGTCTCCAGAAAAAACTTTTCATAAACGCTTCCCTCCTCTTCAGCGGTAAAGCGGCGGCCGGGGGGTTCGCTGCCCTCCAGACGGTCATTCTCGCGAGGATACTCGGGGTAACCGACTACGGGCTCCTTCAGCTCGTTATCGCTTACATAGCGATGATGAACCAGTTCTTCGATGTCAGGGTTTGGGAAACCGCCGTAAGGTATATCGGATCGTACTGGGAGAAGGGTGAGTCGGATAAGACCCTCGCAATGATAAAGCTCTCTTACGTCCTCGACGTGGGGAGCGGGGCCGTCTCATTCATAATAGCGATCGTGACGGCGAAGGTGATAAGTAAATACGTCATACACTCGCCCGAGGCTTATATATATATCTGGATCTATGCCGTAGGGCTCTTCGTCGAAACCGCCAAGCTGACGTCGGACGCCATACTCAGGGTATTCGAAAAGTATAAGAATATTGCCGTGATAAATTCTTTAGAGAACCTCACGCAGCTCGTGCTTGTAGTGGCGCTCCTTTTGTTCGGGCTAGGAATAAAGGGGGCGTTATACGCTCTCGTAATATCGAACTTCATAGCCGCTGCCGTGAGGCTCTGGGCTGTCATGAAGGCGCTTGAAGAAAAGAAACTGGGCAGCTGGCTTTCCGCCGATATATTTCTGATAAAGGGCCAGTGGAAGGAGATCGCCTGGTTCCTCGGGAATACGAGTTTCATGGCGACGCTCAAAACCGGGAGCGACAAGTATCTGGGGATGATGATTCTCGGGTTTTTTGCCGGCAAGGAGGCAGTGGCATTTTACAGGATAGCCAATTCGGTCGCGGGGATTTTAAACCGTATCGTGGATACGCTCTACGAGGCGATCTTCCCCGAGCTCATTAAATTCACGACCATTAAAGCCATGGATGAGTTCAGGAAGTACATAAAAGAATCGACGAAAAATCTTATGAAGCTCATCGTGCCCGTGACGGTATTGATAATCGTTTTCGCGGGGTCTATAGTACGCTTGGTTTTCGGCGAGGATTACGTTCCCGCTACGAACACGCTCAGGATACTCGCGCTCGGCGTGCTTATTGCCAGGTATACATACTGGATCAACCCGGCTCTCCTCGCCATGGACAGACCTGGGGTAAGGACGACGTTTTATGTAATTACCACCGTGGTCTATCTGGCCCTTATGTTCATACTCGTGCCTCAATATTCTTACATAGGCGCGGCGCTCGCGTTTCTGGGCTTTGCCGTGATCAAATCGGCGCTTTCCTTCGCGGTGTTCGGTCATTACATGAGAAAGGACGGGGAGCGGGGCCTCTGAGGGTGCGGCATCTGTTTCGGGCTCTATTGCTTTATGAGCCCATTATCGTGGATGAATTCCGCGAACAGCCCGGCCATCTTTTCTGCGCCCAAGGCGTTTACGTGCCTCCCGTCGCGCCAGTATTTCTTGTCTTTGGGCATTACCGATGCGAAATCGAAAAACGGCATACCGCTGCCGAGCGCTACATCCCTGACAGCTTCATTATTCTCGTCGAACCCTTTCTGGTAATAAGGGGTCGATGCATAGTCATTGAGGTACGGGGAATACGCCCACGTCGAGAACATAATCTCCACCCCGTTCGCCTTCGAGATAGCGACCATGTTTTTGAGATTGCGAATGAAATAAACAGGCGGGTTCTTTTCGAGGAGCCCCATAGGGTCGTGTTTCGCCACGGAAACAGGCCCGTATGCGGTATTTCTGGGGGTTATGAAGTTCCCTATGCCGACCTGCTCGGTCACGCCCAGTTTTCTCAGTATCACCCTGAAGAGCGCGCTGTGCTCGAGGAAGAAGATAGACGGCGGGTCCCACTGTTTTCTCCGACCGGCATCGTCCCCCCGGTATGAAGCCGGGTCTACGAACCTCGCGTGCACGTCGTTAGTACCCTCGTACTCTATTACCAGGTCGGGCTCGACGTCGAGCACCCTGAATTCCAGGTTGATAAGCGTCTCCCAGGAATTATATCCCCCGACTCCAGCGTTTATCACCTCGACGTTCTTATACCCGTACTTGTCCCTCAGTATCCTCTCCAGCTGCGCGGCCCAGGTCTTATCGTTGTCGTCGATCCCGATGTTATACGTCGTGGACCCGCCGAGGAGCACGATCCTGAAAACCCCGTCCGGCTTCTTCGCCGGGAATTCGTCGTTCCTGTATCCGAGGGAGTTATGAAAGGTCTTCCCCCTCCGGTACTCC
>DATIET010000340.1:0-2292 GCA_035455615.1 Thermodesulfobacteriota bacterium | reverse complement strand
TGCCGCGGTTAAGGGGAGGGATGATTAAACGTGCGCTCTACGGGCTATTTGCCCTTTCCCCAGTCTGCCAGAAACCTTTCGAGGCCAATATCCGTAAGCGGGTGTTTCAGGAGCTGCTTGAATACCTTATACGGCATGGTCGCGATGTCCGCCCCCATCTTGGCGGCCTCGACTACGTGGAGCGGGTGCCTGACGCTCGCTACGAGCACTTCGGTCCTGATGTTGTAGTTGTCGAAGATTTGTACTATGTCCCCGACCATCTCCATCCCGAACTCCGATATGTCGTCCAGCCTGCCGACGAACGGGCTCACGTAAGCGGCCCCGGCCTTCGCGGCGATGAGCGCCTGCGAGGGGGAGAATATGAGGGTCACGTTCACGTTTATTCCCTCGTCCGAGACTATCTTGGTCGCCTTAATGCCGTCCTCGGTGAGGGGCATCTTCACGACGACGTGTTCGTGGATTTCGGCCAGCTCCCGGGCTTCGTCGATCATGCGCTCTATGTCCGTAGAGAGGACTTCAGCGCTCACGGGCCCCTTGACGATCTCGCATATCTCCCTGACCAGGTCCTTAAACCCCTTCTGCTCGCCTTCCTTGGATACGAGGGAAGGGTTAGTCGTCACTCCGTCCAGCACGCCGAAGCTCGCGGCGTCTCTGATCTCGTCGAGATTCGCGGTATCGAGAAAGAATTTCATCTGAGCCTCCGGATATGAATTGTCGTGGAATATACCATAATTCCCCCGCGCAATGAAATAATCGAGTGTGTACGTGGCCGATTCCGCCCGGAATCATTTGACAAATCCCCGAATCCCTGCACAATATTCCCGATTATCCGCAGGAGGGATACATATTAATGGCTAAAAGAATTAAATCGGGAATCAAGCAGCACCGTCAGAGCCTGAAGAGAAGGGACAGGAACACGATCGTAAAATCGGACCTCAAGACCCAGGTAAAGAAGATTACCACCTTTATCGATAATAACGATCTGAAGGCCGCCGAAGATATACTCAAGGAAACGGAAACGAAGCTTAAGAAGGCGGCTTCTAAGGGCGTCATCCACAAGAAGACCGCTTCACGCAAAACAGGCAGGCTCGCGAAAAGGGTATCCCGGCTCGCGAAGGCAGCCCAGGCCACCGCTTAACGGCATCCGTTCAACCCCTGGCGCAGAGCTCGATAAGGAGCTTCGTAAGCACGAAGCTCTTCGGCACGTAGCTCAGCTTGAGCTTCTTGTCGCACTCGGCGAGCGCCCCCATGATCCGCTCCAAATCCCCGTACGTGAATTTTTTCAGGTCCTCGCTCAGGTAATAGAGCTGTCCGGGCGATATCTTAAGCTCCTTCAGTATCTCCGACTGGCCGAGCCGTCTTTCTTGAAGCTCCTTCGCCCTCCATATGAGCCTGAACCTCCAGCTTATGAGCCCGAGTATCGAAAGCGGCTCCTCTCCGGCGGCTTCTAATTCCCCTAACGCCCTGTGAGCCGTCCGCTTGTCCCTCCGCGATATTGCGTTTATAAGTTGGTATATGTCGGCGAATTTCGTCTTCTTCGTGAGCGCCTCGACGTCCTCGGGCCCTATGGTCTTCTTGTCGCCCTTGTATATCGAAATCTTCACAAGCTCGTTATGTATTTCTTGCAGGTCGTCCCCGACGAGTCCTATGAGCGCGTCAGCCCCGGGGCGCGTTATATCGTATCCGAGCTTGCGCGCCTCCTCCCTCACGGCCGAGACGGCATTTCCTTTTTCGAGGGAGAAGTCGAACGCGGTCACCTTCCCCCCGCCGAGCTTGGGTTTCTTCCCTTCGGCGAATATGAGCACGAGACATGCGGACGGGGAGGGGGACGATACGTAAGGCTCGAGCGCGGAAAGCTCCTTCGCGCATAATTTATCGGCGTTCTTCACGACGACTAGCTTCTTTTTCGAGAACATGGGGTATGTGCTCGCGTTGTCGGCGATCTCCTTCCCGGACGCGCTCTCCCCGCTGAATACGATGTAATTGATGTCTCCCGAAGGGCCCAGCAGTTTATCTCTCAGGTCGAGCACCGCCTTATCGATGAGGTAGGACTGGTCTCCCGTGAATACGAGCACGGGCGCGGGATCGCCTGAGGCGACGTAGCCCGCGAAGTCCTGAGCGGATGATTTTCCACCGGATTTTTGCTTCATATTCGGATCGGCGGGAGGGGCGGAATTGCGGCCCCTTCGCTACGATATAGATTCAAGGTGAGTATATTCGAGTACCCTGAACGAGGCAAGTAGGGTGGAAAGGGGCGTGCGATAGTTTAGAATGTTAGACGTTATGGACTCC
>DATIET010000339.1:0-13726 GCA_035455615.1 Thermodesulfobacteriota bacterium | reverse complement strand
GTCCTGGCGCTCTACAGGATAAGACGCCGCAAGTACGGCGATTAAAAGCAGAACGAGCTTCAGATCCGGGATAAATCTCGTCATGGATAAAATCTCCTCATCTAATATTATGCCCTAATTTTATATCAGTTTTGTAAAAATCTCATTAACATAATTTATTCGGATTCAGCCGTGCCTCACTATCAGGACGGGGCATGGGGATGAGAACATGACCTTGTGGCTCGTCGTGCCCACGGATACCTCGCCCGACTCGGCCCTGATACCGTGAGACCCCATGATTATGAGATCGATCCCCTTCTCTTCGGCGTATGTGTTGATTACCCTCCACCTGGGCCCGATTATGATGTCTGTATAAACGCTCAGCCCGCTTTTATCGAAGATCTCCCGCTCAGCCGCCATCTTCTCGCTCATCTGGGCCTCGAGCGTCTTGTAAAAGTCCCTTATCTCCTCGTCCACCTCGTCGTAATTTAGTGGCTCAATGGCGTGAAGGAGATAAACGGACGCCCCAAGGGACCGGGCGAGGTATAGAGCGTGCTCCCTGGCATTTTTCGATCTCGGGGCAAAATCTGTCGGGAATAGTATCTTCTCGATTTTCAATTACAGTCTCCTTATGGGCTATATTCTAATACCTTAAGAGTCGAAAGATAAGTATCATTTTTTCTCTGCTTCGAGAGCCTTTACGAGCCCGTTCAATATATCCGTGGTAGTAAGGACCCCCACGAGCTCCCCCGACGGAGAAAGCACGGGCAGGGCGTTGAACTTGTTCCTGCTTATGAGCTCCGCCGCGTCCCTGAGAGACGTGCTCTCGGTAACGGTAACGGGGTCGGGGGTCATGACGGAGGCTACTGTCAGGCCGGGCTCGGATAGGGTTTCCACGACGGCCAGCCGGAGGTCCCTGTCGGTCACTATCCCCGCCAGCTTCCCGTTCTCGACGACGGGCGCCTGGCGTATCTTTAAATCGGTAAGCCTCCCGAATGCAACCCTGACGTCCTCGTCGGGCGGGAATGTCACGGGATTCCGGGTCATGCATTCCTTTACGAGCATAGGTATTCCTCCCTGATCTTTAGTCCGCCGGGGACTGAAATTTACCGCCCGTTCGAGCAGTCCCGGAGGCATTATATATAATCTGCACACTCCGGCCTCCAAATCCAGTCCTGTTTACAGAGGCCGCCTGCCGTTACATCCCAGGACTCTCAGTGAAGATGCGGCGGTCTCCTCCACGAGCTTTCCGTAGGGAGTGTCGAGCATGCCGCTCATGCGGAAAAGGATCACCCTCGTTACCATGCCGATGACGAAGGCGGCGCCGAGGTTTTCGTCCATATCTGTGAAAACGCCCTCTCTTATCCCTTCTCCGATTATATCGACGAAAATATCCCTCGGCTTCTTCTTGTCGTAGGGCATCTTCCGGAGCTCGGTGTAGTGGCCGATCATTATATAGGCGTAGGCGTCGGGCTCATCCTCGGCGAAACCGAAAAAGGCCCGGACGGCGGCCGAGAGCTTCTCTTCCGGGCCCGTGACGGAGGACGTTTTTTCCGAAAGCACGTCCCTGAACTCGTCCATGTAGCGGACGAAGAGCTTGTAGGCCAGGTCCCCCTTGCTCTCGAAGTAATTGTATATAGACCCTTCGGATACCCCTGCCTTCCTCGCTATCTCCTTCGTCGTCGTGCCGGTTATGCCCTTCCTGATAAAGAGCTTGAGTGCGGCGCTCTGGATCCTCTCTCCGGGGTCTATCGCTTTTGCATTCATCGGGGTAGGCATGGATTGTTCAATTCGAACCTATATGATATGTGTAAAATTTCCGGAATCAACTCTATCTACCGCCATTTAATCGTCCTCGCGCGTTCACATGACATAGATTATTTCAAAAGATCATTGAACCCGCCGGGTGCCTTTCCGTCCTTAAGGAACGGGCTCGCTCTCATTTCCTCAATACTTCCGAACGCGGCTATGTTGTAGCCCATGGGTGACTTGAGCTCATTGTTTTCGATATAGAGGGCCTTTCCGGCGTCTAACCATTCCCCCGTGCCGAAGTCCGCAATGTACACGGCGAGCGGGCTTTCACCGCGCTCCCCGGCCTCTTTCAGGCCGCCGATCATGCACCCTATGTCGTCGAATTTTTTAGATTCACCGCTCGAAGTTATATATTGGGCGGCAAAGCGCTTATCGCTTATGATCATCCTGCACCTCTCGCAGACCTCTTCCCCGTAATGGACCGTCCGGGGACCGGTATCGATTTTATCCCTGCAGGCGGCAAGGCCCGCGAGCATCAGCAGAACGAGTACATATTTCATAGCTCTTCCCTCCTGAAAACAGAGAACGTCAGGTGCGCCAGTGCGAGCGGCACTATCGTCCAGAGCGACAAAATGGAGACAAGCAGCAATACGATGCCCCCGCTCCCGAATGTCCTGACGGCATAGACGCCCACGGGGCCCAGTATCTCGTACCTCGGGCTCAACAAGAGGACAGAGGCGATCTTGAATACCTCGGCCGGGTTGAGGACGGCAAGAACGAACACCTGTTTGATACCCAGATCCATCACAGCCGCCGTGCCCATTATGCCGAGGTCGCCGAGTATTATAAAAAGAAGCCACAGGAATACGGCTATTCCGATCGCCTTCGATGCCTTGCCCGAAAAAACTGAGACTACGAATCCCACGCTCAGCAGGGACGCCGCCAGGAGACCCGACATCAAGGCCGTAAGCACGTAATCCGTTATACCCCCTGCCCCGCCCTTGAGAGCCACCCCTATCCCAGCAAGCCCGAAACCGAGGGATATGGAGAACCATATCGGTATCAATACGCCTATGAACTTCCCTATGAAGACCTCTGACTTCGTTACGGGCTGCGAGAGCAGATACTGGAGCGTCCCGTTCTCCCTTTCGCCCGATATGCTTATCGCCCCTGTAACGAGCGCTATCAGCGGGACGAAGAGGAGGACGAGGTTTATAAGGCTAGCAGCCGTCCTGCCGTAACCCGAGAACCCCGATATTTGGCCGCCCCCTGAAGCCGCCGTCAGGATTAATATTGCGAGGACCGAAAAAGAGGCGGTGTACAGGACGAACCACCTGTTCTTTATAGATTCCCTCATGTCCTTTCCCGTGATGAGCAGAATATTTTTAAGCTCCATCGGTACCCGCTCCTTCGAGAATCTTTTCCATCGGAGGCTCCTCCACGGTGAAATCCATGACACGGATTTCACGCATTATGAGCTCCCTCACGGGTCTCATCCTGTCTTCCGCGAGGACGTCCACAACGAGCCCCCTTCCGTTCCTTCCGTGTACTACGATCCCGGCTTCGCTCAGGACCGAGGCTGCAACCGATACCGAACCTTCGTCCACGAGGATATTGGCTCTCAGCTTGAGGCCCAGGGACTTTTTGAGGGCCGCTGGGCCGTCTTCGAATACGAGCCGGCCTTCCCGCATGAGCACCACCCTGTCGGCGAGATAGTCCACCTCGTCCAGCCTGTGGGATGAGAATACGACGGTCTTGCCCCTGTCCTTATATTCCTTTACGAGCTTGAGGAAATCCACCCTCGCCCTCGCGTCCAGGTTCGAAGTAGGCTCGTCCAGAAGCAGCACCTCGGGCTCCGACAATAGAGCCACCGCGAACGAAAGGCGCTGTCTCATGCCCCCCGACAGCTCGGACGCGTATTTGTCCGCGTGACCGGCGAGGCCCACCCCGTCGAGGAGCCTCTCTTCCGAGCCTTTCTCGGCCCCGCGGATGCGGGCGAAAAACCTTATTATGTCCTTCGTTTTCATATCGTAGAACACGGGCTCCTGCGGGAGATAGCCGATTATCGATTTCGCCTCTTTGGAGCGCTCCCTGGCGTTGATGCCGTTTACGGTTATCTCGCCCGTATAGTCGAGGAGGCCGAGCATACACTTTATAAGTGTGCTCTTCCCCGCGCCGTTCGAACCCAGGAGCGCGAGAGCCTCTCCGCCTGAAACCTCGAAGCTTACGGAATCGACCGCGGTCAGTCCGCCGAAACGCTTTGTAACGTTATTTATCCGGATCATTTCTATTATCCCGTGTTAACGCTTTAGAATGCAGCCGTAAAATATAAGCGGCGCCAGCACCATCCCGAACGATACGAGAAGGAGCTTGAGCGAAACCTCACTTTTCCCGCTCAGGAATCTATCGGGAACGCGCGAGCCTATGAGCGGGTGCTCGTCGATGAGCTTGGGCTCGGGCTTTATTACCGGGAACGCCTCCGCGGCAAGCTCTATGGCTTTCGACACCGGGCTGTAGATAAAGAGCCTCAGCTCCGGAATCTCGTCTATTATGCTTTCGAAGAGCTTTTCGGACCTGTACGGTATCTCCCCCATGCCGTCCCCGTCCTCGTCGTATCCGACGTAATCGCTCCAGTAGTTCCCGCTCCCGTCCTTAAACCACAGGTTCCCCGCGAGGTGCCCCCCTCCCCTCACCTCCACCTGCTCGTGGTTCTCGAGGAAGGTGTTCGAGACGAATATATTCCTCTCTATCGAAGGCATCATCGAGACCCCTATGTCGTTATAGGCTATTACGTTGTCGTCTATCCTGTTCCATGCGTCTATCAGGTGAGGGGAGTTGTCCATGTACATGCCTATGCGGTTATCTATGAAGAGGTTCCCCTCCGCCCTCACGTGATCGAGGTCCTTGAACCCGATCCCGTATCCCGTGGCCGGGCCCTGGTTGCGGGCGAAAATATTATTGCGGAAAGTTATACCGTCAGAATACATGAGGAAGCCGCCTACGTAATTATCGATGAAGATATTGTCCTTGAAAACGTTGTTGTTGCTGTACATATAGTGGAGCCCGTACCGTCCTTTCTCCACCCTGTTCCCTTCTATAACTGTGTCGCCCGACCACCACATCACGAGGTCACGCGTGTTGTAAAGGTGGTTCTTTATAATCTTCGTACCGGAGCTGTACCAGAGCTTTATGCCGTCGCCCCGTTCGGCGAGAGGGAGGCCCTTTCCCTCGACCGCGTTGCCCCTGATTACGCAGTCGGGAGAGTTTTTGACGTATATCCCGAACAGCACGTCACCGAGCCTGTTATCCTCTATGACGCTCCCGCGTGCTGTGTCGACGAGGATTCCTGTATCCTCGAGGTTAAGGCTCATTCCGCTGCCCGTTACTCGCATACCCTTGAACACAGTGCCCTGAGCCTTTATCCATACCACCACTCCCTTGCCCCCGCCGTCTATAAGCGGATAGTCTTCTCCGATTACCGTGAGCGCCTTATCTATCACGATGTTCTCCCTGTATTCGCCGCTCAGCACGCGTATCGTATCGCCGGCCTCTGCGGATGCTATAGCCCCGGAGACGGATTTAAGCGGGCCCTCCGGCGAAACAGTCAGGGTCTTGCCATAGGCAAAAGAGCCCCCTGCCGAGGTAACAACTAAAATACATATTGCAATTAAATATGTTTTCATCGCTTATGCGCCTGTGCAGTATTTCATCGGGACTCCGGGTCCGTACCGACCACGAGCGGTTTGTAAGCCCTCCGGTGAAGATATAAGCCTATTAAAATAAGGACCGAGGCCGCGATCGACATGTAGAGACCCGTTTCCCAGGTCGCCACGGTCTTGAACTGGGCTATCTGTCCGACTCCTATTATCGGAGGCACGAAAGGCTTTATCGCGCTGCTCAAGGGTGCGTGAGGGTTAAGGTTAGTGCCGAACGTACGCATCCAGAAATACAGGTCCCCGAGAAAGAACGCCGGGTAGAATACGGCGGGGAGGCATAGAAAGAGAGCGAACGGGCTGTGCACGTATACGGCTCCCGCGATTAGGAGCGCAAGGCCGATGATCATGAATACGCTGAGCGTGCGCTCGAGGACTGCCGCCTCGTCCATGGGCTTCATTCCGATATAGTGGTTGAGCCCGTCTATCTCCTGGATATCCCCCGCAAGTCTGTTCACGTACATGCTCGCCTGGAGCCCGTCGGGATACTGAGGCGCGAAAAGCGTAAGCTTCCAGTAGGGAAAAAATATCGAGATGAATAGAAGCACCGCGGCCGCAACGAGCACGATCGAAGGTATCAGGAACCTCTTCCTCTCCTTCTCCCAGAGCTCCTTAGGTATCCGCGGTCCGAATATCAATTCATTTTCTTTCATTTAATAACGACCTCCGTTGTGAAGCTTCATATTAAATTCCGTCGTGTTAAAACCGGCGCCCCTTTTGACCGGCGGGGACTCCTCCGATAATCCCTCTATACTTGAGTCATCCCCGACAGCATACGAGAACGGAATCCGTTAAAGCCGTCACTGTCCGGTCAGTATCCTCTTCGCGTTGAGTCCAGCCGTCGCGGCCTTCACGTAGTACTGCCACGCCATGTTGTAACCGGCGTTGGCCTTTTCCCATTCCTCTTTAGCCATCGCCTCGTCGCCCTGCTTCAAGTACTTGTCCCCTTCCGTTAGCTGTGCGACGGCGTCGTCTATCAGGCCCTTGGCGTCGGGCTCTTGGCTGACGTCTATCTTCTCCAGCTCGCCGTAGACCTTCATCACGGCCGCCCTCGTATCGTTTGCCTGCTTCTGCCACGACTGCGCGGTCTCCTGATTCTCCGCCCCGTAAGCGGCGCCCGCCAAAACGAACATCAATACGAATGAAAACTGCGCGATTAACCTTTTCATGACCAATGCCTCCTTAGTCCGATGCTGATATTGAGCCTGGGACGCCCCTCCCTTCTCTTCCCGTGACAAAAGGTCCGTACGAAGCGCCCCTGGCGAATTAATTCTTTCCTTCCACGAGCAGGTATCCCATCATCTCCAGGTGGAGCGCGGAACAGAACTCGGTGCAGTAGTATGGATATACGCCGGCCTTGTCCGCGACGAACTCCACGGTCTGGCTCTCTCCCGGCTCGAGGCTCAGGTTGACGTTATACCCGTCGATGCCGAATCCGTGCGTCGCGTCCCTCGCGCGCTCGAGGCTCGTTATGTGGAGCACTACCTGGTCCCCTTCGTTTACGGATATGTGCTCGGGGTTGAAGTGGCTCCTTATCGCAGTCATCCAGACCTCAACTTTCCCGTCGCCGCGGACGATCTTCTCGCCGCCGGCCTTGGCCGCGTCCGGGTTCACCGCCATCGTCGCCGGGTCGTACCCGACCTCCGGATAAACGAGCCACGGTTTCAGCTTGTCGGCCTTAATCATCTGAACGTAATGCGGCTCGCCCACGCCTATCGGACTGTCGTAGAGGAGCTTCATCTTCTCTCCCGTAACCTCTATAAGCTGGAAGTTCTGGGGATGGAGCGGGCCTACGGGGGTGAACCTGTCTATAGACCACTTGTTAAGCGCGACACAGTACTTTCCGTCGGGCGCGACGGTATCTCCTTCCGCGCATACGGTGTGCCCTATGTTGTAGTGGACGGGTATCTTGTCGACTAGCGTCCAGGCGTCCTCTCCGGTATTGTACGGAGGTCCGAGCTTCCACTTCGCGAGCGTGCTCTCTATGAATACGCTCGTGTACGCGTTCCCTTCGTTGTCGAACTGCGTGTGAAGCGGGCCGAGACCGATCTCGAGCTGAGCGGCGACCACGTCGTTGTAGTTAAGGACGGGCACTCCGTAGATGTCGTTCCCCTCGATGAGCTTCTGTTTTATTGCGTTCTGTATCTTGTCGAACCCGTATATGGTCGCGTGCGTATCGAGCTTGCCCGATACCACTATGTAATCGCCGCCCGGGGCCACGTCGACTCCGTGCGGGCTCTTGGGCTCGGGGATGAAATATAGAATGCCTTCCGATACGGCTGTCTCGAGCGGAATGACTCTTATGCCCGAAATCAGGTTCGTTTTACCCGCCTGTTCAGACACTTCGACCGCCTTCTTCCAGTCGACCACGTGCATGTAGTCCATGTCCCTCGCGGAGACTCCGGCCTCGAACGGCGGGTTCCCCTGCTCGATGCCGCCCGTCGCGAGCTCGGTATTTATAGAGTTGCAGAAGAGCCACCCCTCACTCACCTTCTTCCCCGCGTCGCAGAGATCCTGCCAGTAAGGGGGAAGCTCGATCTGAAACGACCGGGCCTCGTCTATCCTCCCCTTCTCCCTGTCGAACTTGTGCATGGTCAGCACGCCCCTGTACTTCTTCTGATACTGGTCCATTGGGACGAAGCTGCTGAACGGCAAGGGCGCTGCGTACTGCGACGTGTCGATTATGTATTCCGTATCCGGCGTAACGAAAGTGGAGCCGTGATTGGATATGATATTAGGGGTTTTGATAAGCTGCTTCGTTTCGAAATCCCTCAGGTCTATGACCGCCACCCTCGCGTTCGCCTTATCGTTTATGAACAGGAACTGGCCGTCGTAGTCGCCTCCCGTTTCGCTGAGCGCGGGATGGTGAGTGTCGGCCCACGTGAGCTTCCCGTCTTTTCCGACCGGCATGTCGCCGGTCTTTAAGAGGTCGCCCGACTCCTTGGCCCCTGTCGCGTAACCCTGCCAGGGCTCGGGAGTGAAGACGGCTATTAATTTCAGGAGACGCATGGACGGTACGCCGACCACCAATACCTGACCGGAATGCCCGCCGGACGCGAACATTATATAATCGTCATATTTCCCCGATGGGATATATGTCTTGACCGCCGCTTCCACGTCCGCGGGCGAGAGACCCCTCGCCTCCGCGATCTCCTCCACGTTCGCGGGCGCTTCTATATCAGCAGCCTGCTGCTTACCCGCCTCTTTCTCCGAGCCGGAGTCTTTGCAGCTCGTCAGACATAGCGGCGCGAGCGCAAGCAGAAAAACGGGCACCAACGCTAACAACATCTTGATTCCTTTCATTTCTACACACCTCCTCGAGTGAATTGGACGAATTTTTATTCGGTTACTTTTTATTGGAATCCTCGAACTCGAAATATTCGATGAGAAGCTCTATATCCTCGTCCGTTAAACCCTGATTGGGCATCGGCACGAGATACTCCTTCAGCATTTCTTTCGCGATGGGGTCGGAATAGACCATGGTATCGGGGGACTTGAGCCACTTCCTAAGCCACTCCTCCTCCCTCCTCCCCGTTACGCCAAGAAGGTCGGGCCCCGTTATCTTTCCCTTCCCTATCGAATGGCACGCAACACACCCCTTTTCCTGGAAAAGCTTCTTACCCTTGTCCACCTCCGCCTGATCTCCGCGTGAAACGGGTATAAACAAATTGAAACTCAAAATAACGAACAGAACCGTTAACACGAAGCTGAACAGGGGTGAGATAATGTTTTTTTCAGACATGAAAATACCTCCTTTCGCAATCAGTGTTATGAAAGTTAAATGCCAGTCGTAAATACTCGTATACATTGACATTAATAAACCAGCCCGTGTCGAATGTCCGAGAATAGTACAAAAATTGAGTGTGTGCTCACTCAGGCTTAGGTGACGTAAAATCGATATACAGATTTAAGAAGGGAGGAGCGGAAAATTCGGGAAGCGGCACTCTCTATGAGTGAGAGCCAGGGTGAGGGGGTACCTTAAATTTTCATTATTTCTGTCATCCTGAACTACGCCTCTGAACGTGGGCAAGAAACGGACGCCATTGCCTGAATACAACAATGTATGTATTCCCCGCTTGTTCGTATACCAAACCAAAATAATTCAGGATCTCATCTTTGTCTTTCGATTCCCTCCTTTTGTAAAGGAGGGATAGGGAGGATTTGTTTTCAGCCCGTTTGTCCTGCGCGTATCAGCGGAAGAAAAAAAGGACTATCCGAATATCTTCCTGGCTTTCTTAAGCGCCTCGACGGCGAGGTCTATCTCTTCTTTGGTGTTGTAGAGGTAGAAACTCATGCGGACGGCGTAGTCCATGCCGAGATCGGCCATGAGGGGCTGGGCGCAGTGGTGGCCCGAGCGTACCGCTATCCCCTCTTCGTCGAGCACGCCCGCGACGTCGTGCGGGTGGACGCCTTCCACGTTGAAGGATATTACTCCGACGCTCTCGCCGCCCCCGTGCCCGTAGACTTTGATCCACTCATGCTCGGAGAGCCTGCCGAGCGCATGTTCGAGCAGCTCGTCCTCGTATGTCGATACGTTATCGAGGCCGAGCGCAGTCAGGTAATCGACGGCTGAGCCTAGTGCGATCGCCCCCCCGATGTCGGGCGTCCCGGCTTCATACTTCCACGGCAGCTCGTTCCAGGTGGAGCGTTCCATCGTGACCTTTTCTATCATATCCCCGCCGTAGAGGAAGGGCTCCATCCCTTCGAGGAGCTCCGGCCGCCCGTAGAGAAAACCCGTGCCAGTGGGGCCCATCATCTTGTGCCCCGACGCCGCCATGAAGTCGCAGCCTATTTCCGAAACGTCTACTGGCATGTGGGGGACTGACTGCGCCGCGTCCACGAGGACGAGCGCGCCTGCCTTGTGCGCCGCGTCCGTTATACGCTTCACCGGGTTTATGGTGCCGAGCACGTTTGACGCGTGCACGACGCTCACGAGCCTCGTCCTCTCCGTGATGAGCCCCTGGAGACCGTCGAGGCCGAGCTCGCCGCTCCTGTCCACGCGGATGAAGTTCAGCTTTATCCCTATCCTGTCCCGGAGCATCTGCCACGGGACGATGTTCGAGTGGTGCTCCATAAGGGTTATAAGCACCTCGTCGTCTTTCTTTAGATTCCTCAACCCCCAAACGTAGGCGACCAGGTTTATGGACTCCGTGGCGTTCCTAGTGAATACGATGCTCCGCCAGTCGGGTGCGCCTATAAACCGCGCCACCTTCTCGTGAGCCTCTTCGTACATGAGCGTGGACTCGTAGCTGAGCGTGTGTACGCCCCTGTGAATGTTGGAGTTGTGCGTCTCGTAGAAATTCCTGAGCGTGTCTATGACCGCGTTCGGTTTCTGTGTAGTAGCCGCGTTGTCGAGATAGACGAGAGGCTTTCCGTGGACCTTCCGCCTGAGAATAGGGAAGTCCTCCCTCAGCTTGAATGGGTCGAAAACAGTCTTATTTTTTGCGTCTCTTTCCATGTTGTCTCTCAAAATTGTACCGGCCTTGGGTAATCAGGCTCAGGATTCAGCTTTTACGAGTAGCGCTTTTTTCAGGACCTTCACGCCGAGTAGCGCGCATTTGAACCTCACTGGCGAGATCGGTTTGCCGAGCGCAGATAACATATCCTCGTCTTTCATAGACAGGATTTCTCCGACTGATCTTCCCTTCACGCCCTCCGTGAGTATGGAAACCGATGCCTGGCTTATCGCGCACCCGGTTCCAGAAAACCTGACGTCCTCTATCACCCCGTCCCGGAGCTTGATGTCTATCCTCACCACGTCCCCGCATGAGGGGATACCTTCCTCGTACGAGGCGTCCGCGCCTTCTATCGTTCCGTAGTTCCTCGGGTTCTTATAGTGGTCGAGAATGTATTCGTACTGGTCAGGTTCCATATTTTAGACAATCCCCGAGGGCTATCGGTTTCTTTTTGTATTATACCAGACTATGTAAGCCGTTCACGCACGGCAAAATTGACAGGCATTCCGATCATTCGTCCGCCTGACGGAGCGTAATCAGGAAAAACGCGAGCCCGTTCTGTTCTACGAATGTATCGTGCTAATCTTGGTGTCGAGCTTGCGGAGCGCCTTTTCTACGTCGCCGAAGTTGCAATTGACCACCCAGAAATAGTAGTGCTTCCGGTTCTCGGGCGCCGCGCTGAACGAAAGAACCTTCTCCGAGCTGTTCTGTATGACGTGGAGAACGTCGAACAGGCCGATACCGTCAGGCATCTGGACTTCGAGCCTCTGCGGTTTTTCGTAGAACCCGAGCATCCTGAGGAGCGCGTCGAGGAGGTCGATGACGGTCAGTATGCCGACCAGCGCCCCTTTGTTCGTGACCACCGGGAGCGCGTTGAACTTACCGTTCCTTATGATCTCGGCTGCGCCCTCGAGGGAAGCGTAATCGACTATCGTAACAGGATCCCTGGCCATGATATCGCCGACCTTGACGCCGCTCCCCTTGGAAGCCCTTATGTCCCTGTCGGTGACTATGCCCACGAGCTTACCGTCCTCGACTACGGGGCACTGCCTGAAATTGAGGCTTCTCATAAGCTCGAGCGTTTCGTCGGCCATCTTGTCGGGAGTAACCGTTACAGGGTTTGGTGTCATGAATTCCTTGACGAGCATCGCTCACCTCCGCATTAAATATACCGGACAGCTCCGTGGCACTGAATGACCTATATTATCATACAGAAATAATCTGAAAGCGCGAATATAATTAACAAGAATCTCACACTCCGCATTATCCGCGCGTATTCTTGACAATAGCGCGCCCCTTCGGTTTTCTTTAATCATCGCCATGGCTGAAACAGGAATCGTATACCTCATAGGAGCCGGCCCGGGTGACCCGGGGCTCATGACAATCAGGGGAATGGAAGTCCTCGAAAAATCGGACGTCGTCGTTTACGACTATCTCGTCAACCCGAGGCTCCTCTCACACGCCCGACGGGACGCTGAGATTATTTACGTCGGCAAGAGGGCGGGCGTGAAGGAGAAGTTGCAAGGGGAGATAAACAGGCTCCTCATCGACCGGGCGAGGAAAGGGAAGACCGTCGCGCGGCTAAAGGGCGGCGACCCGTTCGTATTCGGGAGGGGCGGAGAGGAAGCCGAGGCGCTCTCGAAAAAGGGGATACCGTTCGAGGTCATACCGGGCGTAACGTCCGCATCGGCCGTGCCCGCATATGCGGGGATACCCCTCACGCACAGGAACGTAACTTCATCTTTCGCAGTGGTCACGGGGCACGAAGACCCGTCAAAAGAGGAATCGAATATACCGTGGGACGTACTTTCGAGGATAGGCACAGTGGTATTCCTCATGGGCGTGAGGAACATCGAAAAAAATATGCGCATGCTCATGGATCACGGGAAGCCCCCCAGAACGCCCGCGGCCGTTATCACGTGGGGCACGTACCCTTCTCAGGCCGTGGCGACGGGCACCGTCGGCAGCATGGCCCGGATACTGAAAAAGAGGAAGGACATCTCCTCCCCCGCAATAGTTGTAACGGGAGAGGTCGTAAATCTGAGGGACGTAATAAACTGGTACGAGCGGAAGCCTCTCTTCGGAAAGAGAGTCCTCGTGACGAGGGCGAGGGAGCAGGCGGAGCCCTTCTTAAGGATGCTCGAGGAAGAGGGAGCGGAGGTGATAGAGTTCCCCGTCATAGAGATAGTCCCTCCGGGAAGCTACGAGGACCTGGACAGGGCGATAGGAAGCGTGAGGGACTACGACTGGCTCGTGTTCACGAGCGTGAACGGTGTGGCGAAGTTTTTCGAGAGGCTCATAGAGTCGGGTAAGGACGTCAGGGAGCTTTACGGACTGAAGATAGCGGCGATAGGCGAGGCGACGGCGGGCGAGATAGAAAAGAAAGGGGTCCGCGTCGAGCTCCTGCCCGTCGAGTACAGGGCTGAAGGGCTCGTCGAAGAATTCGAGAGAGTAAATATAAAAGGGAAGCGGATATTGATACCGAGGGCGAAGGAAGCGCGCGACATACTCCCCGTCAAGTTAAGGGAAATGGGCGCAGAGGTCGACGTCGTTACAGCATACGAGACGAGGAAGCCCGGAAAGGGCGTATCGGCGAAGATAAAAAAAATGCTCGACAAAAATATGATAGACGCGGTCACGTTCACGAGCTCTTCGACGGTTACGAACTTCCTGTCGATATTTCCGGGATGGAAGCCCTCACGCGGGAAACCCGCGCTCGCATGCATCGGGCCCATCACAGAGAAAACACTCAGGGACGCGGGCTTCAAGGCTCGGATAACCCCCGGCGAGTATACGGTAGAGAAGCTCGCGTGTGAGATAGCCGTG